>JBAZEQ010000125.1:0-7690 GCA_041653855.1 Ignavibacteria bacterium
AAATCGCAGAAAACACAAGAATATTATACGGAGGAAGTATGAATGATAAAAACTCAACCGAGCTTTTAGCAAAATCAGATATCGATGGCGGATTAATCGGCGGCGCAAGTCTAAAAGCGGAAAGCTTTATAAATATCGTTAAAAGTGCAGTTATTTAATATTATTAAATAATCGAATTAAAAACCATCATCTTTCCGAATGATGGTTTTTTTTTAATCTATCTAAATTTAATTGTGATTATTTTTCCCTTCTTTTAACTCAGAGGAGTTACATATTAATAGGAAAAATATTATCAATGCCACTAAACCCCATAGGGTTTCCCCTTACCTAATTTAATTTCTTCTATATATTATTTTTCTACCTCTTTATAAAATTATTCTTGCAATTTTTTTATATATTTTTATGTTAATATAAATATCAGTTCTACTGTAATTTATTAATAAATAAAACATAGTTTATGAATATGAAAGAAGTGGTAATTGTATCAGCAGTTAGGACTCCAATTGGTAGTTTTCAGGGTGTTTTTTCTTCCTTGTCTGCACCTCAGCTTGGTGCCATCGCAATTAAAGAAACCGTAAAAAGGGCTGGAATAAAAAATGAATATGTGTCTGAGGTCATTATGGGATGTGTTCTTCCGGCAGGTATTGGACAGGCTCCTGCCCGGCAGGCGGCTATATATGCAGGACTTCCCGAATCAGTTCCCTGTCTCACAATAAATAAAGTATGCGGCTCTGGTCTGAAATCCATAATGCTTGCTACCCAGGCAATTCAATGCGGTGATGCAGATATTGTAGTTGCAGGCGGAATGGAATCAATGAGTAATGTTCCCTATTACCTCGATAAAGCAAGAGCAGGATACAGAATGGGAAACGGAGTGTTAGTTGACGGTATGGTAAAAGATGGTCTTTGGGATGTATATAATGATTTTCATATGGGTAATGCGGCTGAACTCTGTTCGAGAAAAATGAATATCACACGTCGGGAACAGGATGAATTCGCAACTGAAAGTTACAAAAGAACTTTAAACGCAATCGAAAAAGGTTTATTCAAAGAAGAAATAATTGAAGTCAAACTAAAAGATAAAAAAGGTGAAGTCATCATTTCAGAAGATGAAGAGCCGAAAAAAGTGATTTTTGAAAAAGGACTTCAGTTAAAACCCGCATTTGAAAAAGATGGTACAGTAACGGCATTCAATGCATCAAAAATTAATGACGGTGCAGCTGCTTTGGTGTTGATGTCAAAAGAAAAAGCGGATGAACTTGGAATACAGCCTCTTGCAAAAATTATTTCACAAATTTCATTCGCACAAAAACCAGAATGGTTTACTACCGCTCCGGGTTTTGCAATAATTAATATTCTTAAAAAAACCGGGCTGAAACCAGAAGATATAGATTTATTTGAAACTAACGAAGCATTTTCGGTACAATGCATTGCTGTAAATAAAATCGCAGGATTAGACACTTCGAAAGTTAATGTAAATGGAGGAGCAATAGCTTTAGGACATCCGATTGGTGCAAGCGGAGCAAGAATACTGACAACACTTCTTTTTGCAATGAAAAACAGGAATGTTAAACGAGGTCTGGCTACATTATGTATCGGTGGAGGAGAGGCAAGTGCTGTTATTGTTGAAAGATTATAAAACTATTTTAAACATATAACAATTTATTATTATGAAAATAAAAAAAGTAACCGTAATTGGTTCAGGTACTATGGGTATCGGTATTGCTCATACTTTTGCTCAGTTCAATTATAATGTCAACCTTGTAGACGTTAATCAGGAAATCATTAACAAAGGCTTGACAAATATATCAAAAAATATTGATAGACAAATTAAAAAAGGTATTTTTTCAGAAGACCGGAAAAAAGAAATTTTATTACGAATAAAAACCTCGACTGAATTATTTTCTGCAAAAGATTCCGACATAGTAATCGAAGCCGCAACCGAAAATGCAGAAATCAAAAAAAATATTTTTAAGATGCTTGATGAGATATGCAAAGTTGATTGTATACTTGCAAGTAATACATCTTCAATATCCATTACAGAAATTGCAGCTGTAACAAATAGACCCGATAAAGTTATAGGTATGCATTTTATGAATCCCGTACCGATGATGAAACTCGTTGAAATTATTCGCGGACTTACCACTTCACAAGATGTATACGATATAATTAAAGATATTTCGGAACGGCTTTCAAAAATTCCTGTCGAGGTTCAGGACTATCCGGGTTTCATTTCCAACAGAATTTTACTGCCTATGATTAATGAAGCTGTATACTGCGTAATGGAGGGAGTTGCCACACCGGAAGCAATTGATAACGTAATGAAACTCGGAATGAATCATCCGATGGGTCCTTTGACATTAGCAGATTTTATCGGATTGGATGTCTGTTTATTTATTATGGAAGTACTTCAAAACGGATTCGGTGATTCAAAATATCGTCCCTGTCCCCTGCTTAAAAAAATGGTAGCCGCAGGACACCTGGGCAGAAAATCAGGACAGGGATTTTACAAATACTAGTTTAGTTATAAAGTTTATAAAATTATAAAGTTCATAAAGTTATAAAAATTAAAACCCCGAAGGGGTGATATATTATAACTTAGCACAATAAAAAATCTGTAAAAATAAAAATTAAATCAAGATGAATTTCGAATTAACAGAAGAGCATCTTTACATCAGAGATACTGCAAAGGATTTTGCTGAAAACGAAATCGTACCCTCTGCCGTGCAGAGAGATATTAATGCTGAATTCCCTACGGATATTATAAAAAAACTTGGTGAACTCGGATTTATGGGTATGATGGTTTCTCCCGAATGGGGTGGAGCGGGAATGGATACTATCAGTTATGTGATAGCAATGGAAGAAATCTCCAAAGTAGACGCATCTGTCGGTGTTATTATGTCAGTTAATAATTCCCTGGTATGCTTTGGAATAGAAAAATGGGGTACTGATGAGCAAAAAGAAAAATATCTGAAACCACTCGCAACAGGACAAAAGCTCGGTGCATTCTGTTTATCCGAACCCGAAGCAGGTAGTGATGCTACACAGCAAAGAACAGTTGCCGAACTCAAAAACGACAATTACGTTTTAAACGGAATGAAGAATTGGATTACAAACGGTACAAAAGCTGACTATTACCTAATACAAGCTATGACAGATAAATCGAAAGGTTATAAAGGTATCTCCACATTTATTGTTGAAAAAACTTTTGAAGGTTTTGAAATCGGAAAAAAAGAAGATAAACTGGGAATAAGAAGTTCAGACACCTGCTCGATTGGTTTGAATAATTGCAAAGTTCCTAAAGAAAATATACTAGGAGAGGAAGGACTTGGCTTTAAAATCGCAATGGAAACTTTAAACGGCGGAAGAATCGGAATTGCATCACAGGCACTCGGTATTGCACAGGCATCACTCGAAGCATCGGTCAGATATTCAAAAGAAAGAAAAGCATTTAATTCTCCAATATCAAACCTGCAAGCAATTCAATTTAAACTCTCCGATATGGCTGTCAATACTGAATCCGCAAGATTATTAATTTACAACGCAGCGTTGAAAAAAGATGCGAGTAATAAATATGCAAAAGAAGCTGCTATGGCAAAACTTTTTTCGAGTAAAGTAGCTGTAAATAATGCACTCGATGCGATTCAAATTCACGGTGGTTACGGTTACGTTCGCGAATACCTTGTAGAGAGATATTTACGTGATGCAAAAATCACGGAAATCTACGAAGGGACAAGCGAAATTCAAAAAATCGTAATCGCAAGAGAGATATTGAAATAGTTTAACTTAGATTTATCCATCAATTCATAATACTTCATTTTAAATCTTATGTTCGGGAACGTTTTTCATACGAAATTAATTATAAATAGAAGAACCTTTATAAATGTTTTTTTAATAGAAAGGATGCAGATTATGTCGACAATAAATCCATATCTTAACTTTTACGGAAACACAGAAGAAGCATTTAATTTTTACAAATCGGTTTTTAGGGAAGAATTCCTATCCGTACAACGATTTAAAGATTTTCCCGAAGGTGATAAATTATCCGAAAGTGACCGGGAAAAAATTATGCAAATTTCACTCCCAATCAGCAAAGGATATATATTAATGGGTACTGATACGCTCGAATCTTTGAAACAAACTCTAACAGCAAGTATTAATTATTATATATCCATTCAGATGGAAAGTAAAGAAGAGGCAGATAGAATATTTAAAGAACTTTCCGCCGGAGGAAAAATGGAAATGCCGATTCAGGATACTTTCTGGGGCGCCTACTTTGGTATGTTCGCCGATAAATTCGGAATCCAATGGATGGTAAATTATGATTATCCGAAAGAATAATTTTTAAAGCCACAGAGAAACGCAGAAAACGTTACTTTTTGTTTTAAATTAATGTTTTTTACAGAATTCATTTTTTTGTGGTGTTTTCGTGTTGCAATTTGTCGCTCACTTAATTAAATACTTAATAATTTAGTATTTATTTTCAGTTATCGAGAGCAACAGGATTTTCCGTAAAAATCGTTTGCCACAGAGACCACGGAAAAAAAAGACGATATTTCCAAGAACGGTATATTGCCATATTATTGTATGGTATTGAAGATTAAAAGTCAAGGGATATATTTATTAACATTTTTTTTGTATTTAATTTTTCTGTCAAAAACTAAATTAATCTGTTCTTCTTTATTGTATTTCTTATAGATTGTTGGTATTGAACTATCAAGTCTTATAAGCGATTTCCTATAATAATCTTCACTTATTTCAAATCCAATATACTGTCTTTTTAAATTCTTTGCTGCAACAGCAGTTGTTCCACTTCCCATAAAGGGATCAAGAATAATTTGATTTTCTTTCGTAGTCAATTTAATCAAAAACTCTAATAATAAAATAGGTTTTTGTGCCTCGTGAATTCTTAATTCGTTTTTCTCAAAACCAAATTCTAGCAAATTTGTTGGGCTTGCTCCATTGATTTTACATTCTTCAATATTAATTGCACCAACACCGTTTTTTAAAATATTATCTGTTATAGTTATTTTATAAGGTTTAAAAAACCAAGCAATGGGTTCGTAAATCGGAGCAAGATTTCCAAGTCTCCAACCTTCCCATTTTAACATTTCTTCTTCTAATCCTCTTTTTTCTAAAACGTTTTTAATACGTTGTGCTCTATGATGTGCAGAAGGTTTCTTCCAAGCTAAAACATCTTTAAGCAAAAAACCACTATCTTCCAATGCATTAATTGCTCTGTGAAGTGTACGTCTTGCCCCAAACACAAACAGGGATGCACCTTCTTTCATAATTGGAAATGTTAATTTTGCCCAACTCTCACACCACTCCTGATATTCTTTTCCAATTTTTCTATCAGCCGAGCTCCAACCGTTAATTGGTTTTCCTCTACGTTTAAATCCTGTTTTCCCATATTGCGCTGGTGACTGTCCGAGTAAAGCCGAATTAGTATTATTGTGTAAAACATCCCATTCATCCATATTTATCCCATAAGGAATATCCGAAAGAAATAAATCAATTGTTTCTTTTTCTAATAATCCCAAGTGATTCAAACAATCATCGTTCGTTATTACATTCAAATATCTATTATTCATAGTTAACTTTTTATATTTATTGCTTTTTTTATGGTTTCAATTTTAGCTTCAATTTTCTCTGATTTAATTAAACGTTTTATAGCTTCTTCTTTGGATAATTTACTGTATTCAAAAATTTTATTTCTCCAATAAGTGATTCCCTCTTTTCCAATTTCTTTCGTTTTATCTATTTCAAGTTGCTTGTATTTTTTCAAATCAATAGCATTTTTCCTAACGGTGTTGCAAATAGTTTTGTCAATTGCTTCCCAATAATTAGTTGAGCTTGAAAGCAGATTTGACTTTGTAATTACTTTCAAGGCGTTTCCAGTTTCCCATATTGGTTGAAGATCGTGTGATTCATGATAGTCAAGAAGAAAATATAAATGTGTATAAGAAAGTAAAGTTACATTTTTATCAATCGCTTGATTATAAATCTGACTTGCACGATTAGGGTATTGCGCAAGAGGAGCAACAAGCACCGCATAATTATTATCTTGTCGCCAACTATCTAATGCACTTACTTTGAAATCTTTTTGGTTCTTGGCTGTCCGACTTAAGCGAAAAGTTTTTGCGTCTCCAACGATTGTGTACTTATTAGTCTTACCATAAACGTCTGCTGAATTTCCTCTTGCTCCAAGAACTTCTGATTTTATTCCGAGATGATTGAGTGTTTGGGAAAGAATTATATCGGACAACTTTGCCCAAAGTTTTTCTTCAGAACTATCATGGTCAAACATTTCTGGTAAAATACCACATTCAATAATATTATTAGAAAGCTCATTTCTTTTTATTTTGGAAATATATTTTTCCAATTTATCAAACGCCTTTTTTTCTTTAGCAATTTTAAAGATGAAATCTATAAGCTTTTTTCGCAAAATAAATTATTTTTGGTTCAATTTTAATTTAGGAATTTAAATTACTATATTAAATTCATTTTCTGATATAGTTTGATTTTTTCAGTCGTTATTAGCGATTAAGTGTACACTTAGTAAATTACCAAAAGCAAACACGAATCAACCTTTTTTTATATTGTAATGTCTTACTGAATAGGAACAAACACCAACAACCACAAAATATTTTATTAATTATTTTCTGAAAATAATTTGAAAATATTAAAAGTCATTAATAATCTGTTTTTTTGTCAGAAACTTTGTCAATAGTAATTTAAAATTTGTTTTACTTAACCATTTCTCGTTTTCAATTGTATCAATAACATTTGGAATACTGTCATCATCTCTAACAATAATATATCTGATATCATCAGAATCAAGTTTTAAACGATATTTATCTTTTGGTAATTTTTCATTTAGCTTCGTTACAAAATTTTTTCTACCATCTTCTGATTTAATTTTATTTAATGGTTCTACATCTACATCAGGAGGTATATATCTCCATTCTCTTTCATCATAGTATCTTATTTTAATTTTTTTATTTTTTGTTTCATATTCTTCATATTTTTTAAAATAAGCAATTATCGATTCTGAATTATCATTATCAGTACTATTCAAAATTTCATTAATATATTTAACAAGAGTATCAGAATCTTTATGAACATATATTAGAGGAGTTATACCATTTTTCATTGCAAACTCTTTAGATATTCCAATTCCAAAATCACCATATGTACTTATATGTTTTTTACTTAAGCCTAAAGGAATATCACAAAAACATTTCATAGGTATGGCTAACGGTAAATTGATATTAGGAATAGTTTCGTAATTATATCTTGCCTGAAATCCATTCCTTAAAATATCAATAAGGTATTCGATTTTACTAGTAAAATAAAAAAGACTATCTGAACTAAGATTAGGTCTGACTTTTGACATATTATTAGATTTTAATTAATAAAATAGTATTTAAAGCATAAAACGTTTTTTATATTTTAGTATAATATGTTATATTATTTCAAATCAATACTTTTATTTAGAATAAAAATTCAATTTTTAAAAAATTTAATCATTTTTCCCTTTGGCGTGTTATAATTTATATTTACGATTCAATGTCTGCTTTCTCGTATGTTATTATCTATTCATTTCAAATATAGATAATATATTGTTATATAGAAATATATTTTTTAAGAATGGATTTAAAGTTCCAAAAGAAGACTTTTGGAACGA
>JBAZEQ010000126.1:0-7654 GCA_041653855.1 Ignavibacteria bacterium
TCATCGCATCCTGGGGCTGGAGAAGGTCCCAAGGGTTTGGCTGTTCGCCAATTAAAGCGGTACGTGAGCTGGGTTCAGAACGTCGTGAGACAGTTCGGTCTCTATCCTATGCAGGCGCAGGAAATTTGAGGAGGCTCGCTCCTAGTACGAGAGGACCAGAGCGAACGAACCTATGGTGTACCAGTTGTCACGCCAGTGGCACCGCTGGGTAGCTATGTTCGGTTGAGATAAGCACTGAAAGCATCTAAGTGCGAAACTCGCTTCAAGATGAGATTTCCCTTCCCAATTTATTGGGAAATAAGACTCCAGAAAGATTATCTGGTTGATAGGCTACAGGTATAAGCACAGTGATGTGTTCAGCCAAGTAGTACTAATAAGTCGAACGACTTGCCATTTATATTTTATATTGATACAATAGCAAATAGGCATCTTGTTTTTATTAATCCCGAGAATTTATTCTCGGGATATAGATTTTCCTGGTGATTTGACTTTGGTGTTACACCTCTTCCCATTCCGAACAGAGTAGTTAAGCCCAAAGTTACTGATGGTACTGCATGAGCAATTGTGTGGGAGAGTAGGTTTTGCCAGGATTTTTTATTTTAATGCTGTATAGTATTGGCTATACAGCTTTTTTTTTATATACTACTTTTTTTGCTCTTTATTGTACATTGGACATTTGTAATTGTACATTAAATGAAGTATTTGCTATACAGCCTTTTTTATATACTGCTTTTTTGCTCTTTGTTTTACATTGGATATTTGTAATTATAAATTGAATATGAACCCTCAAACTCTTATAAACAACAACTTATTTCTTCAGGGTCAATAGAAAAATAAAAATTAAAGTTAAATTAATATCATTTATTCCATTTTTCATAGTCTATTAAATTCGGAGCTTTTATTTTTTATTTCAAAATTTTAACTTATGAATATTCTTTTTGTATTTCTTAAGTCCCTAATCTTTGTTAAATTTAAAGTTATGTATGATTTTCTACATATAATTGTACATTGAATATCGCCCTCGTAGCTCAGGTGGATAGAGCGTCGGTTTCCTAAACCGCAGGTCGGACGTTCGAGTCGTCCCGAGGGCACTTCGTTCAATGTTAAATGTACAAGTTGCAAATGTTCAATTAAGAGCAAGAGATATACTTAATGTTAAATGTTAAATTAAGAGCAAGAGATAAAAACGGGCTATTTATTCAATTACATTATTAAATTTGACAAGTAAGAAAAATAAGGTTGCTTTAATTACAGGGTCTGCAAAGAGACTTGGTAAAGAAATTGCAAAAGCAGTTGCAGAATGCGGATATGATGTTATATTGCATTATCATACTTCTTCGATATCGGAAGTGAATAAGATAAAAAAGGAATTTGAAAAATATGGTGTTGAAGTTTATCCTGTAAAAGCTAATTTAAGTAATGTAAAAGAAATTAAAAAACTTTTTAAAATTATTAATGATAAATTTGGCAGACTCGATTTGCTAATTAATAATGCGGCTATATTCAGAAAAGTAGATTTCTTTAATATTGATGAAAAAGTTTTCGATGAGTTTATAAATACAAATTTGAAAAGTGTATTATTCTGTTCCATTGAAGCAGCGAAGATAATGAGTAAGTCTAAAAAAGAAAAATTACAAATAATAAATATAGCTTCGCTTGGCGGAATGCTTAACTGGGTTGACCATATTCCGTATTCGATTGCAAAAGCAAGCGTAATAAAGCTTACTCAGCTTATGGCAAAACGTCTTGCTCCGAAAATTTTAGTTAATGCAATTGCTCCGGGAACGATATGGATAGATGGTGACGATAATAAAAATGTGATAGTTAAAGAAAAAGAAAAGTATCCGATGAAAAAATTCGGTAAAGCAAAAGATATCACAACTTTAGTAAAATTTTTAATAAAAGAAAACGAATATATAACAGGACATACTTTTGTAGTAGATGGCGGACGCAGTCTTAAGTAATTAGTAATGAGTAATAAAGAGAAAAAGGAAATAGTAAATAACATATAACAATAAATAAATTAGCTGGAATTATAAAAGCAATGGATATTGTTAAAAAAAAAGGAATAAATGGAACATTTAAAAAAAGCACCAAAAGCATATAGGAATAATAAGTTCCTTAATTCACCTGCGGCAAGGACAGTCAGGATTTTAACGGAATACCTTGAACCTTTTGACAGGTTAAATAAATATGATATAAAAGATACAATTGTGTTTTTTGGCTCAGCCAGAATTATTCCAATGAATCAGGCGAAGAAAAATATTACCGATATAAAAAGAAAAATTAATTCGATTAAAAATAAGAAATCAAAAGATTATGCGGAGTGTGTAAAAAATCTTTCTTATGCGGAAAAAGAACTCGAAGTAGCAAGATATTATGAGGATACGGAAGAGCTTGCATACCGGCTTACAAAATGGTCAAAGAATTTGAAAAAAGGAAATAAGTTTGTAATATGCTCCGGCGGCGGACCGGGAATTATGGAAGCTGCAAACAAGGGTGCAAGCAAAGCAAAAGGTTATTCGATTGGTCTTAATATTTCATTGCCTTTTGAGCAGTTCCCGAATAAATATATTTCTCCGAATTTGAATTTCGAATTTCATTACTTCTTTATGAGAAAATTCTGGTTTGCTTATCTGGCAAAAGCTTTAGTGATTATGCCCGGTGGATTCGGAACACTCGATGAATTAATGGAATTGCTGACTCTTGTTCAAACGGAGAAATTAATGAAAAAAATGCCTATATTAATGTATGGAAAAAAATTCTGGGATAAAATAATGAATTTTGAAGCTATGGCGGAATATAGGGTAATATCATATGATGATTTAAAATTAATAAAGTTTGTTGATACGGTTGATGAAGCATTTAGTTATTTGAAAAAGGAATTGGGTAAAAGTTACGTTAAGAAATAAAAATATAAAATAAAATTTATTATTATGATATATAGTATGACCGGTTTCGGTAAATCCGAAGGTGTTTATGAAAATAAACATTATACAATCGAGATACGCTCTGTGAATAGCCGTTTTTGTGAAATATCGTTCAGGTATCCCAAAAACCTTACGCCTAAAGATTTAGAGCTAAAGGAAATTGTCAGGAAAAAACTAACTCGCGGGAAAATTTTCATTTATGTAAGTCTGAATAATAATGGTGACAATAAAATAAATTTATCCGTAAACAAAGATGTTGTAAAAGAATATACCGGCATTTTAAAAAATATTAAAAAGGCAATTGGCTCAAAAGAGAAAATAAAAATTGAACATTTACTGCATTTCTCGGAAGTTTTTTCTGCCGAGCAATCTGAGGAAATAAATGATAATGAATATGAATTTGTTTGTACACTTCTTAAGGAAGCTTTGGATGATATTATAATAATGAAAAAGAAAGAAGGTGATTTTCTTAAAAACGATATTTTCGGTAGACTCGATATAATCGAAAAAGATGTTGATGATATTTTTGAAGCAGGTAAATCCAGATTACCTTTGGTTAGAAACAAGGTTGCAGAGAGAATAAATCAGTTTCTCGAAGATAAATCGATTTTAGACGAAAAAAGACTTGAATTGGAAACTGTTCTTTTGCTTGAAAAGCTTGATATTACAGAAGAGTGTGTCCGCTTAAAAAGCCATATTAAATATTTCAGAGATTGTGCAAACTCGAATGAATATGCAGGAAGAAGATTGAATTTTTTAATACAGGAATTTAACAGGGAAATTAATACAATTGCTTCTAAAGCAATGGATGCGGAATTTTCTCAAAAAGCTTCTTATTTAAAAGAAGAAATTGAAAAAATCAGAGAACAGATTCAGAACATAGAATAAATCGTTATGTTATTTGTATTTTCGGCTCCTTCGGGAACGGGTAAGACTTCTATATATAAAGAGATATTAAACAAGAATCCTGAAATTGAATTTTCTATTTCCGCTACAACAAGGAAAAAGAGAGAAGAAGAAGTTGACGGAAAGGATTATTTTTTTCTCGAAGCAGATGATTTTAAAAAAAGAATTGATAAAGGCGAATTCGTCGAATACGAAAAGATTTTCGATAATAAATATTACGGAACATTAAAGTCTTTTATAGATGGTAAAATTAGTGAAGAAAAAAATGTATTATTCGATTTGGATGTAAAAGGTGCTTTATCTATAAAAAGAATTTACAACGATAAAGCTTTGTTGATATTTATAAAACCACCGAATAAAGAAATAATAAAAGAAAGACTACTAAAAAGAGGAACGGAAAGTGAAGAAATTATTGAAAACAGATTAAACCGTTTTGATTTTGAGATGGAAAAAATGTGTGAGTTTGATTATGTTGTTTTAAATGATAACTTACAAAATGCTATTGAAAAAGTTCAAGAAATAATAAATAAATATAAATCAGGAGTAAAATAAAATGGCAATAGAAACAATTGATATAGAGAAATTCGAGAAGAATGCGGAGAATCTTTACGAAGCTGTTGTAATAGCCTCAAAGAGAGCAAGGCAAATAAACGATGAAATGAAAATGGAACTAAACCAGCGTCTGGAACCCGTGATAGCAAAGGAAACCGAAGATGATACGATTATGAATCAGGATAAATTGAACATATCCCTCGAATTCGAAAAACGACCGAAACCAACAATCGAGGCAATAGATGAATTGACGGAAGAAAAATTGAGCTTTAGATACAGAGATAGTATTTAATTTATATTCTTGTTGCTTAAAGGTAAAAAAATATTGCTTGGCATAACCGGCGGGATTGCTGCATATAAAATGTGAATTTTGGCCGTTTGCTTGTTAAAGCCGGTGCGGAAGTAAAAGTTGTTATGACTCCATCTGCAACCGAGCTGGTTTCTCCTTTGACTTTATCTGTACTATCCAACAACGAAGTCATAATAAATATGTTTCCTGAATCTTTGGATTCAGAAAAGGTAGAAACCGTATCTGCCGGAACCTGGCACATTAAGTACGGATTGTGGGCTGATGCATTTATCATAGCACCCGCAACTGCAAATTCCATTGCAAAAATTGCTTGCGGAATTAGCGATAATTTTTTATTATCGACTGTACTTGCCTGCCGGTGTCCCGTATTTTTAGCACCTACAATGGATGTTGATATGTATAATAAACCGGTTACACAGGAAAATATCGGGAAACTTAAAAACAGGGGATATAAAATAATCGAGCCTGTTTATGGCGAACTTGCAAGCGGGCTTTTCGGTATGGGGAAAATGGCAGAGCCGGAAGATATGCTCGAAGAAATAAAAAAGTTTTTCTTAAAAAAAAAAGACCTTGAAGGAAAAAACGTCCTGATTACTGCAGGTCCCACTCTTGAACCTTTAGACTCAGTAAGATACATCTCGAATTATTCATCAGGAAAAATGGGCTTTGAAATTGCACGTGCCGCTTATGAAAGAGGAGCAAACGTTACTTTAATTTCCGGTACAACGAATCTAACATCAAATTCCAGTATTAAAAGAATCGACGTAACCACCTCCGAAGAAATGTTTAATGCCGTAAAAGCCAATTTAAAAAATATAAATTTAGTAGTAATGTCTGCCGCAGTTTCAGACTTCAAACCTCTAAATGTGAAGTCCGGTAAAATAAAAAAAGAGGTCGAAGGGAAAACAATAAATATCTCTTTTGAAAAAACGACCGATATACTAAAATATACAGGAAAAAATAAAAAGAATTTTTTCCTCATTGGTTTTGCTCTTGAAACCGATAATGAAATAGAAAATGCTAAGAGAAAATTAAATGAAAAAAATCTTGATTTAATTGTACTTAACAATCCTAAAGAGGAAGGTGCCGGTTTCGGAACGGATACAAATGTCGTAACTTTGATTGATAAAAAGATATGTGTGAAATTACCCAAGATGAGTAAATATGATGTTGGTAATGCAATTTTAGACTATTATATAAAAAAGTTTTAAAAAAGATTTATTAATATGGCAAAAGATATTAATGATTTAATCGTTGGCTCTATTGAATATCTGAAGTATATAAAAAAATGTCCCGAATATAACATCTTAAAAGAATCAGTCCCTGAAAAAAAAGATAATTATGCAATTGAGGATATTCCTGCTGTTCAAACCGGGGACGAAATAAATATTAACATAACTATTGTGAAGGATAAACCTGTCGAAAAAAATATTGCCTACGGATTAATTCAGGAAGATTGGATGAATTCCAAAAGTATAGAAGAACTAAATAAGAATATTTGTGAATGTAAAAAATGCCCTCTTGCTAAAACAAGAACAAATTTTGTATTCGGTATCGGTAATCCAAATGCAGATGTAGTTGTTGTAGGCGAAGCGCCCGGTAGAGATGAAGACGCACAGGGAAAACCATTTGTCGGCAGGGCAGGTCAACTTCTTACCGATATATTGAAAGCAATTAATTTTACTCGTGATGAGGTTTTTATTTGTAATATTTTAAAATGCCGTCCGCCTGAAAATAGAAATCCTTTGCCTGAAGAGATATTTCATTGCGAGCCGTACCTGATGAAACAGCTCGAACTTGTTAATCCACGATTGATTCTTGCTGTCGGTACATTTGCCGGACAGACTTTATTAAAATTAAAAGAACCGCTCGGAAAAATGAGGGGAAGATTTTTTGATTTTAATATAGGAGAAATTAAAGCTAAATTAATGGTAACATATCACCCTGCGGCTTTACTAAGAAATCCTCACTGGAAAAAGCCGACTTGGGAAGACGTAAAACTTTTTAGAAAAGAATATGACAAAAAGTAAAAAAGGACAAAAAAAAGAAGTCGAAATATTTGATGACCGCTACGAATTTGGCGAAGGAAAAATCCCGCCAAATGCAATCGAACTTGAAGCTTCGATTCTTGGGTCAATATTAATAGATAATGAAGTCATTAACGATTTAGCACAGTTTCTCGATTATACTCATTTCTATAAAAGTGCAAACGGTACGATTTATCAGGCGATGATGAATCTTGAAGGAAGAAGAGAACCTGTCGATGCAAATACTTTGAAAGAAGAGCTAAAGAGGATGGCAAAATTGAGCGAGGTGGGAGGAATCGAGTACATAATCGATTTAGCAAATTCTGCTGTTACTTCAGCTAACACCGAGCATTATGCAAGAATAGTATTCGATAGATATATTTTAAGAAATTTAATTAGTATTTCTTCTAAGGTTGTCGAGAAATGCTTTGACCCGACTATTAGTCCTTATGGTTTGCTCGACGAAGCCGAAAGGAAAATACTCGATATATCGGAATCACTTTCCAAGAAAAAAGTTGTTGCGGTAAACGATGAAATAGATAAACTATATAATGAATTAGCAGATTTAAAAGACAGGGATAAAAAAGGTGTTATAGGTGTAACTACAGGTTTTGATATTCTAGATGGAATGACTTCCGGTTTCCAAAAATCGGAATTAATTATAGTTGCCGGAAGACCTTCTCACGGAAAAACTGCACTTGGAATTAATATCGCTCGTAATGCGGCTGTTAATGCAGGTAAAAGCGTTGCAATATTCTCTCTTGAAATGACCACTCGCGAACTTCTAATCAGAATGCTTGCAAGTGAAGCCCGTGTGGATAATACGAAACTTAAAACAGGAAGAACATCGGATATAGAGTGGAATAGGGTTGCTTCCAATTTCCATAAACTGAAAACGAATATTTATATAGATGATTCGAGTGAATTAT
>JBAZEQ010000127.1:0-7602 GCA_041653855.1 Ignavibacteria bacterium
GAAATTAAAGAGTATACTAATTATATTTATGCCGGAACAAAAAATGTATATGGTCTAATTGAAAATCTTCTTACCTGGGCGAAGGTACAAACAGGTAGAGCATTGGTAAAACCTGTTAAACTCAATATGTTTAACGAGGTTCAGGATGCAATAAATATCTTAAATATTTTTGCGATAAATAAGAGAATTGTAATTATTAACGATGTTGAAAAAAAAATGTTTGCTATGGGTGATGATAATATGGTTGACTCCATTTTACAAAATTTGATATCGAATGCTATTAAATTCACTAAAACATCCGGGCTTATTAAAATAACATCAAAAATGTTGAATAATTTTATTGAAATATCCGTTGCCGATAATGGAGTTGGTATGAGTAAAGATGAAATTGGTAAACTTTTTATATTAGGTAAACAAGAATCTAAAATAGGAACCTCTAAAGAAAAAGGAACTGGCTTGGGACTGATTTTATGCAAAGAAATGTTGAAATGTTTAAATGGCAAACTAAAAGTAAAAAGCGAAGTGGATAAAGGTAGCACGTTTAGTTTTACCCTTCCAAAAAAATAAAACACTGTATTTATTTCAATTTGAGCATATTTTCCATAATTCAATTGGTTTAATAAATTGCAATTGTACTATTAATTATATATATTCATAATGATTAAAGCAAAGCGTGTAAATGCTTACAGTTTTTTATTTTAAAAGTCTCATTTCTTCGAATACATAATCTGTATTTTCTCCATTTTATTCTTCGCAAATGATTCCTTTTTTTCTTTTAATAACAGTATTGCAAATCTACAGGCTTTATTATAATCATAATTATTTATTAACTGATGCAATTGCATGTTCAGCAAATGCATTTTAAATTTAGTCCAGTTTGGACAGGAGTAAAAAAATGAACATTTACGTAGGAAATATTTCCAGAGAATCCTCTGAAGATGAAATTAAAACATTATTTGAAGAGTTTGGTAAAGTAGAAAATATCAACCTTATCAGGGATAATTATACTAAAATGCTAAAGGGATTCGGTTTTATAGATATGCCGGAAAATGATGAAGCAGAAAAAGCTATAAAAGGTCTTGATGGACAAATGTTTAACGGCAGACCTTTAACTGTTAACGTTGCAAAACCGAAAACAGAAAACAGAAGTGCAAATAAAACACGCAGATTTAGATCATCGTATTAATATATTTTATGTTCCCGGGTTTATAAAAAAAACCCGGGATTTTTTTTGTTTTAAGTTTCATCCCTCAACATTTTCGATTTTTCAATTCTAACTTTTTATAAATTCCATTACTCAAAAGACTCTACACACTATTTAAAACATTGTTGTTTTTGATTTTTAATATTAAATTAACAGCGATGACAAACAAATCTAAAATTAATTTAGGTATTAAAGAAAACCGGCTTGTAAGATTTATGTGGGTTGGTTTTGGATTTTTAATGGTTGCTATGGGTATTTTGGGGACGGTTCTACCTTTAATTCCGGGTACGGTCTTTTTTATTATTGCTGCATTTGCTTTTGCTAAAAGTTCTGAGAAGTTTTATAAATTACTGGTTCATAATAAATGGGTAGGTCCTCATCTGCAAAATTACCTCGAAGAAAAATTTATTCCCATTAAAACTAAGATTGTTATAATTTCTTCATTATGGATTTCGATTACAATATCTTCGGTTTATTTTATGGATATATTCTGGGGGAGAGTAGGGATGTTTCTTGTTGCTATAGGTGTTTCGATTTATATTATATTACATAGAAGTAAAAGTAAAATAGTGAGTAGTCAATAACAGTAGTAAGTAAATATTAAATAAATATTATTTTCTTTAAATAAAAAATAAAAAATATGGAAATCAAACCTTTCACAAAATATCTTGCCGAATTAATGGGTACTATGGTTTTGGTGCTTATTGGTTGCGGTAGTGCGGTGATAGCCGGTGGTAATATCGGCTATCTGGGAATTTCTTTTGCTTTTGGTATAGCGGTTTTGGTTATGGTTTATACTATCGGACCAATTTCCGGATGCCATATAAATCCCGCGGTTACAATTGCTATGTTTGTAGTAAAAAAAATAAATGCGAAAGATACTTTGTTTTATATTATTTTTCAGATTATCGGAGCAATAATTGGTGCAGGATTTTTATATTTAATTGCAATTGGTTTAGAGGGATACTCGGTAACTTCAGATGGTCTGGGGCAAAACGGATACGGTATTCATTCGCCCGGAAAATATTCTTTGCTTTCAGGAATTATTGCTGAAGTCCTGTTTACTGCATTATTTATTATGGTTATTCTGGGCTCTACTCATAAAAACGCTCCTTCGGGTTTTGCAGGAATTGCTATTGGTCTTTCGCTATTTCTGATTCATATTGTTGTGATTCCCGTAACAGGAACTTCGGTTAATCCCGCAAGGAGTATCGGTCCTGCTTTATTTGCCGGAGGTGATGCAATTGCACAGTTATGGCTCTTCATAGTGGCACCAATAGTCGGTGGAGTTATCGGAGCTATAAAATGGAAATTATTCTTTGGAAAAGAGTAACCTTAGTAAAAAGTGAAAACGTGATTTGCGTATAGTTGGTTGTTCGTAAAATAATAAGAGTAATTAATTCTTATTAATTACTCTTATTTTCTATTATTCTTTATTCTTTATAAAAAAGCTACTCTACTAACTACTGATAACTAATTCATCTTCTCACTGTGTCTTAGTTTTTTTCTTTTCTATAATAGATTTCGTATCCCGTGCAATCATAAGTTCTTCGTTAGTCGGGATTACATATACTTTTATTTTAGATTCCGGTAATGAAATTTCTGCAAGCTCGCCTTTGAGAGTGCTGTTTTTTTCCTCGTCAAGATAAAGACCCATAAACTCCAGTCCTTTACAGGCTTCATAGCGGGTTTCAGGGTCGTTTTCTCCGATACCAGCCGTAAATATGAGTGCATCCAGACCTCCCATTGCTATAGTATAAGCACCGATGAATTTTTTCAGGCGGTAGTCAAACATTTCCAGTGCGAGTTTTGCTCTATGGTTTCCATTGTGAAGTGCATCTTCAAGGTCTCTGAAATCGTTACTGATTCCCGACACACCAAGCATACCGGATTTTTTATTCATTACATCGTCTATTTGCTTTGCTGTTAAATGCTCAACGTTTTCGAGAATAGGTATCAATGCAGGGTCTATATCGCCGCATCTTGTTCCCATTATTAATCCGCCCGTAGGTGTGTGACCCATACTTGTATCTATGCTGATACCGTTTTTCACGGCACATACGCTTGCTCCGTTTCCTAGATGACAAGAAATAATTTTCGAATCTTTTTTCCCGAGTAATTCGATTGCCACCTGTGATACGTAACGATGTGATGTTCCGTGAAATCCGTATCTGCGGATTTTATATTTTTCATAAAGCTCATAAGGTAGGGCATACATATAGACGTAATCCTTCATTGTCTGATGAAAAGCAGTATCGAATACTCCAACCATTGGAACATTCGGCAACACTTCGAGACACGCTTTTATACCTTTTATATTTGCCGGATTATGTAAGGGTGCAAAAAATGAACATACTTCGAGAGCATCGATTACATCATCGGTAATTAAAACAGAACCTGAATATCTTTCACCTGCATGAACGACTCTATGTCCTACCGCCTGAATTTCGGAAATACTTTTTATTACTCCTTTTTCGGAATTTGTTAGAATTTCAAAAACAACTTTTATTGCATCGGTATGGTTTATAATATCCTTTTCGAATTTGTATTTTTCGTTACCGATAGAATATTTTATTGTAGAGCCTTTTGAGCCAATTCTTTCAATAAGACCTTTTGAAAGAAGTTTTTCATCTTCCATTTCAAGAAGCTGGTATTTTAGGGATGAGCTTCCTGCATTTATTACTAATATTTTCATAACAATTTATTTATATATTGTGAGGTTAATTTGAGAGTTTTATTCTAATTTCTTTTTTATTGTACTGCAGTTATTGCAACAACGTTTACAATATCATCTATACTGCATCCTCGGGACAAATCGTTTATTGGTTTTGCAAATCCCTGGCTAACTGGTCCTAATGTATTCGCTTTTGCAATCCGCTGAACAAGTTTGTAACCAATATTTCCTGATTGCAAATCGGGGAATATTAAAACGTTTGCTCTTCCTGCTACCTTGCTGTCGGGTGCTTTTAGTGATGCAATCTTTTGTACTATAGCCGCATCGAGTTGAAGTTCACCGTCTATTAATAAATCCGGGGCTTTTTCTTTTGCAATTCGTGTTGCTTCTATAACTTTGTCGACAAGTTCGTGCTTACCACTGCCTTTGGTCGAAAAAGAAAGCATCGCTATTCTCGGTTCGAAACCGCAAAGACTTTTTGCTGTCGAAGCGGTTGCGATTGCAATCGAAGCAAGCTCTTCCGAATTTGGATTTGGATTTATTGCACAATCTGCAAATACGAGGACTCCGTCTTCTCCGAATTCTTTTGACTGAGTTTCCATTATGAACGAACTTGAAACTATGGAAATGCCCGGTGCAGTCTTTATTATTTGCATGGCGGGACGTAGTAAATCTCCGGTTGAGTGTATCGCACCTGATACCAGACCGTGTGCATCACCTGCTTTTACCATCATAGTAGCAAAATAAATTTCATCCAGAAGAAATTCTTTCGCCTGCTCTAATGTGATTCCTTTGTTTTTTCTTAGTTCGTAAAATTTATTTACGAATTCTGTGTATTTTGCTGAAGATTTTGGTTCTACTATTGTGATTCCATCGATATTAGCACCAACATCCTTTGCGGATTTTTTAATCTTATCAGGATTACCGAGAAGAATTATTTCTGCGAGTTTTTCCGATTTGATTTTTTCTGCAGCTTTTATAGTTCTGGGTTCGCTGCCTTCGGGAAGTGCAATTACTTTGTTAAATTTTCTTGCGTTCTCCCATATCTTACCCATAATTGCCATAATATTCTCCTGCGTGTTACTTTTTTAACACATTATTTTACATTGCTAAAATAAATAAAAAAAAACTATCTTAATATGATATTTTTTCTGCATATTTGGACAAAAAAAACCCGATTGAATAAACAATCGGGTTTTATATATCTATTAAAATAAATAATTATTTGACAAGTATCATTCTCTTAATATCGCTGAATGAACCGGATTCAAGTTTATAGAAATATACACCACTATTTAATGATGTAGCATCGAAATCTACTGAATAATATCCTGCATTTTTTACTTCATTTACAAGAGTATTTATTTCTCTACCTAATACGTCATAAACACTGATTTTTACAAAACCATCTTTAGGTAATGCATAATTGATTTTTGTTACAGGGTTAAATGGATTTGGATAATTTTGTGTCAATGAATATTCTTTTGGAATATTGGTTAAATTTCCAATTCCTGTTGTACCGACAATTACGTTTCCTTCGTATCTGTAAAAATTCTGTTTAGTAATTACGACTTTCAAAATCTGTCCCATTGACAGTGTTCCACTGATTGGAATTGATTGTTTTGTCCCGGATGCAGTCGCTGTTCCTACTATATTACCGTTCACAGATAAAGCAATAAATGAACCGATATTAGCAGTAACATTAAAAGATGTCGCACTAGCTAAAATACCGGAGGTGTGAGATACACTTAGAGTCTGCGGTACTTCTGAGTATAAATTTAAGAAAGCATCTCCAAACATATGGAATAACCTGTATGTTACGAGTTTATCACCTGGGTTGTACGGCCAACTTGATTGTTGTAAGAAAAATTTTCCTGCTGCCATTCCGAATGCAGGTTTTGGACCTCTTGATACCGGTGTTGTTCCGTATGCTGGCATAAAATCAGACCACATATTATCATACATACCCCATGTATATGCATCATTTACAAATGAATAAGATACTTCCGAAGGGCAGACCATACCGAGAGCACCCGCATTTTGGTTATTATATTTATATCTACAAAATACTTCGACGAAACTTCCGTTTGCAGGACATCCTGATGGATTATGATATGCTCCTGTTTCACAATTTATTGAAAAAACAAAAGTCGGGTAACTGGTGTTTGTTAATTGAGAAATATATGATGTCGTAAATGCTGGTTCACCCCAACCGGTATACTCACCATGATCACGATGCTGAAGCATAAATGCACCGTTATTAATTGCAGTTACTACTTGTGAAGGTGTACCTCCACTAAAGCCTCCGAGTGAATCAGGTGTCATTGGAATATATCCCAAACCAACAGTTGAAAAATAGTTTACTACGGTAGAAGTATTTGTCGCTGAAGACCATTGTGTACCGGGGGTACCGGAGTATACTTTATTAATTCTAACTGGGTGCATACCTTTATTTTTCTTAAAATAACCGCCGACTAATTCGGAACATAACTGGAACCACCTTGTAGTCTGCCATCCGAGAGCAGTGATGGGATGGTCATAATAAGCAGCGTTATTTGGTGGATTTCTTTCGTAATTTAAGTTTTTAGTAATTAGTGTTTGTAGCTCTGTGGAGTTATTTGCAATAATTCTCGAGAATACTATTTCAGGCATTTCATCTCCATTTACGTCAGCATAATAATTATCTGAAGCAAATGAAGGATAACTTGCTGGGTGAGTCTGCAATTTTGATATAATTGTCGAAGCACCCGAAGCATCTGTTCCATAATCTGCCATTAAGCAAATAGCTACTGGTTTTATTGTCCAATTATTATATGCATCTGTAACCCAGGTTTTTATTGCAGCAACTGTGTTACCACCTATTTCCGATAATTTATAAACACCCGTTTTAATTCCTTGAATGTTTCTGAAATTTTTAATTGTATCTGCCCATGCTGCGAATTCAGGATTATTGGGAATTATTAATACATATTCATATCCGGTTTCAAGCATAATGTCAGGATACCTGTTATCAAAATCTATTGTCGTTAGAGAAGAATAATTTAAAACGTTATCGGACAAAATTGATTCCCACCATCTGCTTCTGTATGCATCATCACCAAAATGTCCGTTCCCACCTATAAAGCTTACCTCAACTTTTATATCCGTGTATACAATTAATTCTTTTGTTACTGGATTGTATTGAAAAGGCGTAATACCAAGCATTACAACATCAAGTCCTCTTATTTTTCCGGGAGCGGAAATTTTAACAGGACTTTCTGGATATAATGCGTTTTTAGAATAAACCTCTGTATTTCTTGAGTATTTCAATGGACTCGCATCGTTATCAAGCGGAAGAATCGGTGCTGGAGCAATATCGATATTTTGAATTACATCAGTTTTATAAGAAATAATCTTATAAGAAACTGTTGAATTCTGAGGAATTGCTATATATCTTCCTGTACCTGCAAGATCCGGCATACCGGCATCATTCGGGAGAAAGACACCCTCGACTTTTGCTGTTTTTAAAATTGTTCCGTCGATATTAACGTCTTCAAGATGAAGTTTGTTAACTGAGAAATTAATTTCTAAACTTGAAGAACTCTGACGATTGAGGCTAAATCCATTAGCACCCCAATTATTGCTGTATTCTATTACATTCTGAGCAAAAGAGGTTGAAATGAAGAAGAAAAGAAAAAAAAGTAATGTGGCTTTTTTCATAACATTTTAAATAAAATTAATAAAA
>JBAZEQ010000128.1:0-7585 GCA_041653855.1 Ignavibacteria bacterium
CCTGAACACTGGCGCTGTGACTTCCTGCATTACGTCCAAATAAACTTCCGCTTCTCGAACCCGGAACTCCCATATCAGAAATTACTGTGTTTACTTCAGGAACGTTTTCCTTTATTAAATTTTCCACTTTCTCCACAAATTTCTCTGTAATTTCTATTCTTGTACCAACGGGAAGTTTTATGCTTACGGTAAACTGATTTTCGTCTGCATCGGGAAAAAACTCTGTCCCAATAAACTTAAAAAGTAAAAACGAAAAAACCGAAAAAATAATGATACCGAAAATTATTTTTTTTCTATTTCTAATACACATTCTCAAAGTACTTTCATATGCATTATCAATATTATCGAACAAATTTTTAGTTTTTATTTGAAGTATATCGGCAAACTTTTTTGAATTCGGGTCGACTTCTCTTTCGCCGGATAGTGCTTTATAACACAGAAGAGGGGTGACGGTTCTGGAAACAAAAAACGAAGCAAATAAAGCAACCGTGATAGTTATTACAAGCGGAACGAATAAAAGTTTTGTAATACCTGTTAAAAAAACAACCGGCAAAAACACTATAACTGTTGTTAATGTAGAAACAAATATCGGAGAAGCTACTTCCACTGCGGCATCCAGTGTTGCCTGCAGTTTGCTCACGTTATTTTTTTTCATAAGAGTGTAATGCCGTGAAATATTTTCAAGTTCTACTATCGAGTCATCCACAAGCCTTCCTACACCGAGAGCAAGTCCTCCGAGAGTCATAATGTTTAATGAAGTACCGGAAAACCTAAAAAATATAAATGTAACGAGTATGGATAAGGGTATTGCAATAAAAATTATTATAGTGCTTCGTGAATTTCTTAAGAAAATTATAATTACTATCACGGCAAGAATTGCACCAAGTGAACCTTCACGCAGAAGACCGCTGATAGAACTTCTAATATATTCACTCTGGTCAAAAGCAGTTGTTGTTTTTACAGAAGACGGAACGTCTTTTAAATTTTTTAAAGCCTCTATAATTCTATTTACTACATCAACCGTATTAGCTCCCGGGGTTTTTTGAACTCTAAGTATTATTCCGTGACTTCCGTTTGTCCTGACAATCTGAGTTTGTTCCTGGTATGAATCTTCTAACCTTGCTACATCCCGCACTTTTATCGGTATATTGTTTACCGTTTTTATTATAATATCTCCCATCGGCTCTACAACGTTGAACTGGCTTTCTGTTTTTAGAGAGTAATCTAATACACCCGTTTTCAATTCACCTGAGGGAAGAATTAAATTCGACGATTGAATTGCCTGAACAACCTGCTGAACCGATAAATCAGAAGCTTCAATTCGATTTCTGTTAAGAGTAACATGAATTTCTCTGATTCTTCCGCCAGACACCTGTGCAGAAGCTACACCCGGCAAATGCTCCAGTTGAGGTTCAATAATATTATAAGCAAGGTCATACAAATCACGCTGATCCATATCGCTGCTTAATGCAATAGTGATTACAGGAGTATTTGTGATGTCAAATTTCAATACGAGAGGTTGTGATACTCCGTCCGGGAGTTGGTTCATTGCTCTGTTGATTTTTTGTATAACATCTATAAAACCATCACTTATATTTGCATCCCAGTTGAAATATATTCTTACCTGAGTTACACCCTCACGTGTGGAGGATTGGATATAATCTACATCGCTTGTCGAGCTTACGGCTCGCTCCAGTGGAACCGTTACACTTTGCTCCATATCCTTCGGACCGGCACCGGTAAAATATGTAACAGCTGTAACACTTGGAATCTGTATGTCGGGCACCATATCAATAGGCAACTGGAAAAAAGATACTATACCCAGAACAAGTATAGCAATCGAAGCCATCAATGTGCTTATAGGATATTTAAGTGCAAGGCGTGTTAACCACATAATCTATTGTGAAATTTTTACTTTTGTATTTTCTTTTATTAATTCCTGTCCTACGGATACTACCTTATCGTTATCGTTTAATCCCGATTCAATTTCGATTTTATTATCCGATTCTAAACCTGTCTGCACATATTTTTTCATAGCAGTATTATCTTCTGAAACGGTATAAATAAAACTTCCATTGTCATCTTTTCTTATGCATTGGAGCGGTAAAATTAATACATTAAAATGCTTATCGAGCATAAGCTCTACACGTGCAAACATTCCGGGTTTCAGCATATTATCATTATTATCAAGGTTGACTTCTACAGGCATTGTTCTTGTGCTTAAATCAACCAATTGCGACATCTTTCTAAATTCCCCTGTAAATACTTCGTTTGGGTAAGCATCCGTTTTAACCGTTACATCTTTTACATTTTCCAAAAGCGGTATGTCCTTTTCAAGAACGCTTACCATTATTTTTAATTTGCTGATGTTCGATAAAATAAAAATCGAATTTGAAGTACCCGATGATACGAGTGAACCCTGCTCGAGAAATCTTTTTGTAATATATCCGCTGAAAGGTGCATTAATACTGCAATAGCCGAGTTGTAGTCTTGCACTGTTATAATTCGCTTCCGCAGTTTGAACCTGTGCTTCGGTAACTTTTACGAGAGTTTCGGCATTATCCAAATCGCCTTTTGAAGTCAATCCTTTTTCATATAAAATCAGTAATCGTTCATAGTTTACTTTATTATTTTCGAGCGATGCTTTTGCCTGATTAAAAAGACCTTCTGATTGCTTGACCGTTTGAATGAATGCACTCTGGTCGATAAGAGCAAGAAGTTTTCCTGTGGTTACGTAATCTCCTATATCAACGTATATCTTTTGAATATTTCCGGTAACTCGTGAATAAATATTTGTTTGCTGTACAGCAAGAATATCACCTGAAAATGAAAGTTCACTTGCTATATCTCCGCGTTCGGGTTGGGATATTTCTACTGTCTGAGGGGGTCTATTTTGTTTCTGAGATGCTTTAATATTTTCACTTATCCTATAATAAATAAAACCCGCAAATATTAAAATAAAAACGGAAGAAATTATTATAACCCACTTTTTCTTTTTACTCATTTATTTGTACAATCTTAATGTATTATTATAACAAAATGTATTTTAATTTAATTTAATAAAAATAATAAGTCAAAAGTAAAGTAGAGATTGAATCGATATTTCCTATGGTTTGAAATGAAATTAATAATCTTGAATATTGAACTATAAACTACTATGTTTAACTCGAAAATTTTTAAATGAAATGAAATGGATTCGGACATAAACTACAATATCATCCGCAGGAAAGTAAAGAACATAAGAATATCCGTAAATAAGGATAAGGAAGTTAAAGTTATTATTCCAATGCGGTTTCCGGTTTCGGAATTGAAAAAAATCTTAGAAGAGAGAGCCGTATGGATACGAAAGAAGCTCGAGCATTTCGATAATCTGAAGAATAATTTCTTTAGCTTACGGGAAAACGAAATACTATACTTAGATAAGAAATATACTTTTATATTAAAACCCGAATTAAAAAATTATTTCCAAATTGATGAAGAGGGAATGAAAATATATTTGGGAGTCGATTTATTGAATAAAAGACTTCAGGAACACTGGCTTAAACAGGAAGCTAAAAGAGTAATTGAAGAAAGAATAAAATTAATTAATAAAGAGGGAAGGTTTAAGTATAACAAAATATTTATTCGCAGTCAGAAAACAAAATGGGGAAATTGCTCGGGTAAAAAAAATGTTTCATTCAACTGGCGTTTAATTAAAGCCCCGCTCGAAGTGATAGATTATTTAATCGTTCACGAGTTCACTCACCTCGAAGAAATGAATCATTCAAAAGCATTCTGGCACAAGGTTTCGCTGGTATGTACGAATTATAAAGAAACTAACAAATGGTTGAAAAAGAACGGAGTGGGATTGTTTTATTGAGGATTTTTATTTATTAAAGTTCACTTTAGTCGAAGTTCCGCTGTGGCGGGTGAACTGATTAGAGAATAAAACTTATTGCAGTCTGCTTTAGCAGACTGATAAAAAGTAGAAAACTAAAATTGGCTTTAGCCACATTATTCTTCTAATCAGATTAAACTAACTTGTGTTAAAAAAATATAATAATTTTTTATACCTTTGTTTTTTTTGCACTTTAATTCTTTACAATTTGTTTTACTCAATAAACTCAATTGACATTGAATTAAAAATATATGTATTTTTGTATTAGTGAAAAACTTGAAATTTAAATATCGCACATTTTCTAAAGCAATCGTTATGATGGCACTGGTTGTGTTTTGTGCAACAACATTTGCATCTGAATGCATAAATTGTGTTTGCACTTCACAGCAAGAATCAAAAAAAGAAATGAAATGCTGCTCAACAAAAAAAGTTAAAAGCTGCTGCAATAAAGAAGAAAACAAATGTGAATCACAAAAGAAAAAAGATTGTGACAACTGTATGAAGTGCGTAGTTAAAAAGAATGATATTGAAAATCCCGTTAATACAAACGATAATAAAATTTCAAATTCAAAGATTCTTCAGATTTCTGATGTAAGTCTTTCACTCAACCCGGTTAATTCGGGAATGTTATCCTTTAACACATGGCAACCGCCTGATAAAACTTGCAAGATTTTTCTTGCTCTATCCAACTTCAGAATTTAAACAACTCTATAGCTACATCCAAAAACGGTCCGGAAAACCGGATTTGTAATTCCATTATTTTTAAAATTTAAGTTTTATGAAAAAAATATTAGTTCAACTGATAATATTAGTTGCCTTTTTATCGGGCAGTTTATATTCACAGGAAAAAAATACCGATATAGACGGGGTTGTATACGGCTTAACAGGGAACACGAAAGAAGTTCTCGATGGAGCAGTTGTGAAATGGATAAATACACGCATAGGAACCTTAACAGAAAACGGAGGGAAATTTTGTATTGATTCGGAAAAAATTACAGATAAGAGACTTGTAGTAATTTTTGTCGGGTACAAAACGGATACCGTATCTGTTGGTGAAAAAAACTTTATCAATGTGATTCTACAGAATAATACTTCTACGAAAACAATTGTTGTAGAAGGTCAGGTGAACACAAGTTTTATTTCAGATGAGAATGTAAAAACCGAAGTTATAACCCAGTCTGAACTTAAAAAAGATGCGTGTTGTGATTTATCGGGCTGCTTCGGGAAAAATGCATCCATCGACGTAGCCGTTACGGATATATTAACGAATACAAAAGAGCTGAAAGTACTCGGACTTGAAGGTTCATACACTCAAATCTTAATTGATAATATGCCTACGATGACCGGGCTTGTAACCAAGTTCGGCGTTACAAGCATTCCCGGTTCATTAATTAACAAGATAAATATTTCCAAAGGTTCGAACTCCGTGATACAGGGTTATGAATCGATAAGCGGAATAATGAATGTATTGTTAAAGGATTACTCTTCTTCCGAGAAAGTATATGTAAGCGGTTTTTTAAACGGTGCCATGGAGCCGCAGTTTAATTTAAATGCGACAACAAAAGTAAAAAACTGGAATACACTTTTTGCTTTTCAGACCGTGCAGGAGTCGAAACGAATTGACGAGAATGGGGACGGATTTTTAGATATACCTTTGACACGAAGATATATGTTTTACAACAAGTGGAAATACGGTTCACAGGAAGATAACGACAAAACGAATGCTATGATAGGAGTAAAATACCTGGACGAAAGAAGAATCGGCGGGCAGAAAAATTTTGATTACAATCAAAATATTGGCGGTAATACGATATATGGACAGACAATCAATATACAAAATGGCGATGCTTATGCACGCTTAAGTCATAGTTTTAATGATGAAAGCCAGGTAAAAGTTTTCCTAACGGGAGGATTTTTTGACCAGGGTTCTTATTTTGGAACAACAAAATATGATGCTAAACAAAGAAACTTCAATCTTAATGCTCTTTATGAATTTCCTATTTACAAAAAAAGTTATTTAAGATTCGGTGCGAGTTATAAATATGAAAACATAATCGAAGATGTAAATTTTCTTTCCCCTGTTGAAAAAACTTACGCGGGAAATTATGATAAGCTCGAATCGGTTCCCGGAATTTATACGGAAGGTTCATTTGAATTCAAAGAACTTAATCTTTCTTTAATTGGCGGATTAAGACTCGATTATCATAATGAATATAATACAATTGCCACTCCGAGATTTCTTGTAAGGTATCAAATGACAGAGAATACGGTGGTAAGGGCATCATTCGGTACGGGATTCAGAACGGTAAACGCTTTCAGCGAGTATCCGAGTTTCCTTGCAAGCGGAAAAGATATAAAAGGTCTGCGTGATATAAAACCCGAAAAAACTATAAATTACGGTATCGATATACTTCAGTATTTTGTGATTGGCGGTGCTTCGGGAAATATAAACTTCGACTTTTACAAAACTGTATTTAACAATAAAGTAATTGCCGAATGTGATGTGATGCCGTATATGTATATGTTCACTAATTTTGAGGATGCGGGTTCAAATGTGTTCCAGGTAGAATCGAGTGTCAATTTCCTTCAGAATCTGGATTTCAAACTTGCATATAAATATATTGACCTTTATTATTTTAAAAATGGTGAAAGATTAGAACAGCCGTTTAACTCGAAACACAGAATTCTTTCAGGCATAACATATACATATCCCGGAAATTCATGGATAGTAAATTTAACAATGCAGTGGTTCGGAAAGCAGGTACTTCCATCTACAGCTTATTACCCTTCTCAATACATAAAACCGGATGAATCGGATGCATATACAATGATGAATATTCAGTTTACAAAAAACTTCAAATATTTTGAAACCTATTTTGGAATAGAAAATCTTTTGGATTATACCCAGAGTAATCCTATAATAAGTGCGGAAAATCCCTTTGGTAAGAACTTCGATACTTCATTTATATGGGGTCCTACGAGGGGTAGGGAATTGTATTTTGGGTTTAGATATTTGATAAAATAAGAATGTTTTTTATGTAGACCACGAATTTATTCGTGGGATATTATGACGAAGAAATATTTAAACCGTTTTAACGGTTTGAAACAAAAAAGAAATTTTTAAAAATATTAATAAATATAAATAAAAGAAAAAAATGAAAGCAAAAAAAATGTTATTCTTTGCAGTATTTACTGCAATGTTATTTGTTGTGAATTTATCTTTTTCTCAGGTCAATCATAAAGAAGGTGATTGCTCAAAAAAATGTGGAAAAGAATGTACAACAACGCTGGGCAATCAGGAAAAAAGCGATTGCCCGGGTGAATGCAAATCAAAAACAGGTGATTCACAGGGAGTGGTATCCGATTCAGGTAAGGTATGTGTGGTTACAGGCGAGAAGATAGACGGTACGGAAGGCGAACCGATTAAACTTACATATCTCGGAAAAGAATATGAATTTTGTTGTAATGGTTGCGTAAAGAAATTCAAATCCGAACCGATGAATTATATCAAGGGAGGATTAATGTGTCCTGTGATGGGTGAAACTGCCGATAAAAATATTTCTACGGTAGTAGATGGTGTTTAATATTATTTTTGCTGTTCGAGTTGTATTAAGAAATTCGAAAAAGAACCACAGAAATATCTAAACAAGCAATAAAAAACGCCAAAAAATTACCCTCCTCTTTTGACTGAGGAGGGTAATTTTAAAT
>JBAZEQ010000129.1:0-7500 GCA_041653855.1 Ignavibacteria bacterium
GCAGGTAGTGGTGATTTACACAGCCTCAAAAGGATATCTCGATGAAATTCCTATTTCGTATATAGCAAAGTATGAATCCGAAATTCTATCGGAAATGGAAAATTTACATAAAGATATATTGGATGATATAATAACTAAAAAAGATTTAACGGATGATATTATCAGCAGACTCAATAAAGTAATTCAGGAATTCACTGACAGATTCAAAACAACAATAAAAGTAACTAAATAAATTATTATGACCACGAAATCTCCAGCTGAAATAAACTATTTTGACGCTGAGACAGTTATAAAAAAATTGTATACAGCAATAGATGAACTGGAAGCAGTTATCCCTGTTCCAAATGAAAGGAATAGGTTAAGTTTTTGTGTGAATATGTATCTGAATAACGAATCGGATTCCATATTAAGTTCTGTAATTCAGGCACAACCTTGTTCTTCGACGGTAAAATATTCTGAACTGGAAAAAATGATAGTTAAGAAACTTGAAGAAAAAGGTATTACAAAAAATTAACTAAATAATACTTATTACTAATTAAGATTGGCTACTTTAAAAGAAATAAAGAACAGGATAACAGCTGTTAAAAGCACGCAGAAAATCACAAAAGCTATGAAGATGATTTCTGCAACTAAGCTAAAAAAAGCTCAGGATAGAATAATTGCGACGAGACCTTATGCTTATAAAATGTCCGAATTACTATCTCATCTTGTATCTGCATCCGAGAATATCACGTATCCTTTGATGACAGAAAGGGAAGTAAAGAATAAGCTGGTGGTGATAGTAACAAGTGACAGGGGAATGTGCGGTTCTTTTAATTCCAATCTTATTAAATACTCTGCAAATTACTTGGATGAAATTAGTAACGATACACAGATAATAACGGTAGGTAAAAAAGGGAATGATTATTTTTCCAAACGGAAATATAATGTTGTAAAAAGTTATATACAAATTTTCAACAGTTTGGATTTAAGCATATCAAATGAAATTGCCAATTTTCTTGTTAAAGGATATTTGAATAATGAATTTGATTTGGTTGAAATTATATACAATGAATTTAAATCCGTTGTAAAGCAAGTAGTAACAAAAGAGCAATTTTTACCCCTTAATAGACCAAAGGAGACGGCAGGTGCAGACCTAATCGATTATATTTATGAGCCATCTTCAAAAAATATATTGGAAGAACTGATTCCAAAACACCTGAAAGTACAATTCTGGAAAACACTTCTGGAATCTAATGCGGCAGAACTTGGAGCGAGAATGACGGCGATGGAGCTTGCAACGAAGAATGCAGATGATTTAATAAAACACCTCAATTTATTATATAACAAAGCACGTCAGGAAGCAATTACAAAAGAACTTCTTGAAATTGTAAGCGGAGCCGAGGCGCTAAAAGAAGGTTAATAAAAAATTGTTAGACAATTTTTTTCTATTAAAAGAGGTTTCAAAATATCTTAAAAAAGAAATCTCAGGTTTTACCATCAAAGAAATCTTTACACAGGAAAAAGATAAACTCGTAATCATTTTATCTGATACACAATCCTCACTTATAAAATTTATCGAATTCTCAACCGAGGATAAAAATCCTTATTTATTACTTAAAAACGAATATGGTAAGGCAAAGAAGAATGTTTTAAATCTGCTTGCAGGATTGTATGAACAGGAAATTGCAGACGTAAATATTTTTAATGATGATAGAATAATAAAACTAACTTTAACTAATGACCTTTCCGTTTTCTTCATTTTTTTTAAATCGAAATACAATTTACTTGTTGTTGCCGATGGTAAAATTATAGATTCTTTTAAAAACAAGAAGGAAGTTATTGGAGCATTTATTAACGATTATCTTAAAAGAAAAGAAGCCAAATCGAAGAAAAGTATTAGTATGGTAAAGGAATATTTTCGTAGTAAATACAGGCATTACGGGGATTCCATATTCAAAGAAGTTCTCTTCTTGATGAATATTAAAGGGGATGAAAAGATTAGCGAAGAATTATCAAAATATATTGATATAAAAGTTGAGGAAATTAGTAAATTTCTTAATAAACCCGAATATCTGATTTATAAGTACAAATCGGAGTTTTTACCTGTACTATTTAAAATGAGGCATCCCGAGAATTGTGAATTTATAGAGTATAAAAACATAAATGAATTAATACAGGCATATTTAAAATTTTATTATAATAAATCGTCCGACAGGGAAGTCAGAGAATATATTCTAACAAAAAAAGAAAACAATCTTAAAAATTCAGAAAAAAAATATAATTCGCTTTTAAAACAATTAGAGTTCTCGGGAAATTCGATTCAACTAAAAAATTACGGTGATTTAATATTATCGAATATTTATTTAATTAAAAAAGGCGATGACAAGCTTATATTGGAGGGGGAGGGGTATCCCGATAAAATTGTAATATCATTAAAAAAGGATTTAAGTCCATCGGAAAATGCCTCCGTATATTATGAAAAATATAAAAAGCTTAAGAATTCGGTTGATTTATTGAACGATAAAATAATAAAGCAAAAAAATGAAATAGATTTATTTGAAAAGGAAATTGAAGATATTAAAAGTAACAAAAATATAAAATCTCTTAAGACAATGGAAAAAGAGTATAATAAAACTGATGAATCCGCCCGGTTCAGAAAATTTACGCTCGATGAAAAGTTTGAGGTATGGGTAGGCAAGGACAGTGCTTCGAATGACCTTCTTACGACGAGATACAGTTCACAGAATGATTTATGGTTTCACGTAAGAGGTGCAAGCGGTTCTCATACCGTGATGAAGATATCAGACAAGAAAAATCCACCAGAAAAAAAAATAATAGAAAAAGCCGCTTCAATTGCGGCATATTACAGCAAAGCCCGTAATGCCTCTAATGTTCCGGTAGCCTATTGCGAAAAAAAATATGTAAAAAAGAAAAAAGGATTTAAAGAAGGTAGTGTGATAATGGAAAGAGAAAAAGTAATTTTTGTAAAGCCCGGATTACCTGAAGATATGGTCTAAATTTTTTTCCCGTTTACCATATTTCTTTCAAGCTCATAAAGTTTTTCCTGTATTCTTCTGCTGTTCGGGTGATTATTTTCTATTAAGATATTATAAGCGTCAAATGCTTCCTTTAAATATCCCTGATTGGTATAAATATCAGCAATAGTTTCAGTTACAATGTTAATCTTTGATAAAAATGAGCCTGGATTCGACTGTGTGCCATTTTCCCTTCTGGATTTAACTTCTGACTTTATTAACTGGCTTTCATTCATATCGAATTTAAAACTACCGTATTCATTACAAAATATTTCGAATGTATCTGTAAATTCATTTGGTATGGTAAAATCTGGGTTAACATACTCGTCTATGTCAAAATTTTTAATTGTATCTTTATTTATTTCGTCTATTTTATTTTTATAAGACTTGTATTCAATAGTTGTATTTATTTTATTGGGATAAAATATTCTTTCCTGTCCTGGTTTACCCTTCATTTCTTTTATGCTTCGCTCGAATTGTTTTAATAAATCTTCGTTAGGAATTTTATTTTTTATTTCCGAAAAAACCTTTTCGGCTTCGTTTATATATTCCAGTTTTATTAACGCTTTTAATAATAGAAGTTTAGCCGTAAGATAATCCGGGAAAATCTGTAAACCTATATTGCATACGCTTATACATTCATCATATTGTTCATTTATGAAATAAAGATTAGCAAGACGAATAAATTGCGGAGAAAAAATCGATTCGTTTAATTTTGTTTTTAAGTTAATAATATATTCTTCTAAACCGTTCATCAGATATTTTTGTGCTTAATTGTTTTGTTATATATTACAACCTGTTTAATCGATAAAAATGCAATTAATCCGAATCCAAATGCAAACATAAGCTGGAACGGAAGAGAAGCAATCTGTATATAATAAACCGAAAATGCAACACCCGTAAAGCAGTATAAAGAAAGTATTGCTTCAATATAAGTTGTGAACGGAATTTTTTTTGTCAGGTATTTTTTATCGGTCCAGGTATGTTTATCATCCGTTATTTTAAATTTAGGAGTTCTAACAAACTCACTTTTTTTATTTATCAATCCTTCTATCACGGCTTTGGTATTATTTACAGACAAGCCCATACTACCCGTCATAAAGACAGGGAAAAGTGCAATTCTCTTCTGCCAATCTTCATATACATCTTTTTGTGAATAAAGATAAAACATAAAAGAACTAATAAATGCAAAAATAAAAAACGACATAAATTTGAATACCGGGTCATATTCACCACCCTCTTTAATTAATGTTACCGGAAGGTTTAAAATTCCCGCAATTAAAATAAATGGATAAGCAATGTTACTGCATAGATGAATGAAAGATTGAGCTTTCATTTTTAAAGACATTTTGGATTTCAAAACTTTAGGTAATAATTTCTTTGCAGTTTCGATAGCGCCCTTAGTCCATCTGAATTGCTGGTTTTTCAATGAATTTATTTCTGCGGGTAATTCGGCAGGCGAAGTGAAATTCACAAGATATTTGCACTTCCATCCTTTCATCTGAGCCCTGTAAGATAAATCCAAATCTTCCGTTAATGTATCTGCTTCCCAGTTTCCTGCGTCGAAGATTGCTGATTTTCGCCAGACTCCACCTGTACCATTGAAGTTAATGTAAAATCCCGCACGGTTTCTCACTGCCTGTTCTATTACAAAGTGTCCGTCGAGTGCTATTGCCTGTGCTTTTGTAAGGATAGAATAATCTCTATTAATATGTTCCCAGCGGGTTTGTACGAGGGCAATTTTATCATCTTTGTAAAAGTAAGGAAGAGTTCTTCTTAAGAATTTTTTTCTCGGGATAAAATCCGCATCGAAAATTGCAACGAATTCACCTTTGCAGGTTTTTAATCCTTCTTTCAATGCTCCTGCTTTATATCCTTCCCTGTTTGTACGGTGAACGTGTTGAATGTCAAAACCCTTCTCTAAATACTGCTTAATGTGTTGGTCAATAATCTCGGTGGTATCATCGGTTGAGTCGTCGAGAATTTGAATTTCTAATTTATCCTTTGGATAGTCGAGCAATACCACACAGTCGATAAGCCTTGTGATAACATATCTTTCATTATAAAGAGGCAGTTGAATTGTAACTATAGGATATTCACTCAGAACCAATTCATCTTCAGGAATATCCGTTGTTCTTTTCTTGAAAGTCTTGAAGTAAAAATAGCTCATTGAAAAGCCATGAGATGCGAATATAAATAATATAGAAAGCGATATTATATATAATGCCAGAATTAATGCACTAATTTCCATTTATAATTTTACCAATTTGAAGTTATATCAATTAAAATATCGTCGCAAATTTTTTCCTGGGCGGTCTTAATTCCCGAAAGCCTTGCTGAAAAAGAAACATCGGAGGAATTGTATTCTCCCCAGTTTTCATATTGTTTTTCCCAGATTTTTTTCTGCTTCTTTAAGTTTTCAAAACTTAGTTTTACCTGAATCGTTATTTTTCTTTTTGTTACATTTTCGTTTCCTGATATCACGAGAGCTTCGTCTTTGACATTTGTAATAGTTCCGTTTAAAATTCCGTCTGCTACGTTTTTATCTGCAATAACAAAAGTATTATCGTTAATAATTTTAGTTTTCAGTGCTTCTGTGAATCCTTCTTTTAAGCCGGCTTCCGAAAATCCGCTAACATCCTGAAAAAGTGGAACAGCCATAGTTCTGATACCTTCGGGCGGATTATTTCCTCTGAATCCGTAAACACCGCATTTCAGGTTTAATAAAGCCAGAAGCAAAAGCACCGATATTGTTAATAAATTTTTCAACTTACTTTTTTACTTAAATTAAATTTTTTAATTTTTATATAAATATTTCTCGGAGTCTGTCCGAGTGATTTAGCAACTTTGCTTACATCCCAGTTATTATTATTAAGAAGGTAAAGCAAAATTTCTTTTTCAATTTCATCGTAGCTCATACTGCTTATATCTTCTTTAGCTAAAATGAAGTCATCGCCTAAGAATTTAAACTGAGGTTCTTTAGTATACGATTCCTGTAAAATATTTTTTACTTCAAAGATATCCGATTTTAATTCAAAAAGCGCTCTTAATATTAAATCCTTTTCAATCTGCTCCCTCGCTTTAAGCTGTAATGCAGGCAGGGAACGATTATCACCCGATTCGGTTTTAAGATGTTTTTTTACATCATAAATATTTAATTTCTTATCAGGATACAGAACTATAATACTCTCACAAAAATTTTTCAACTCTCTTGCGTTACCGCTCCAGTCGTAGTTTACAACGTATTCCATTGCCTCTTCATCTATTCCTTTAAAAGTTAAATTATTTTTCTTGCAAAAATCCTCGATGAAATTATTGAATAATGTTTTTACGTCGGTTTTACGTTCACGCAAGGGTGGTATGTGCAAGTTAATCGATTTCAGTCTGAAATATAAATCTTCTCGGAAATTTTTATTTAATACTTCTTTTTGCAAATCGCGGTTTGTAGCGGCTATCACGCGGACATCGACCTTTACATTTTTATTCCCGCCGACCTTCATAAACTCACCCGATTCAAGTACACGTAGAATTTTCACCTGTGTTGCAAGCGGCATCTCGCCGATTTCGTCAAGGAATATTGTGCCTTTGTCAGCCATTTCAAAATACCCGGGACGGGTTTCTATTGCACCCGTGAATGCACCTTTCTGATGTCCGAATAGCTCGCTCTCTATTATGCCTTCGGGAATCGCTCCGCAATTTACTTTTATGTAAGGTTTATCTTTCCTTTTGCTGAAGAAGTAAATTGCATTGGCGACAACTTCTTTACCCGTGCCGCTTTCACCCGAAATCAGCACACTGATATCAGTAGGAGCAACCTGCTTAATAGTTTCGTTAAGCTCCTTAATCTGTATTGACTCTCCGAGTAATTTGTATTCCATAATATCTTTAAATATAACATTATTATAAAGTTTATTAAAGTTAATAAAGAATATCATTTATCCTTTAAAAGTTATTAATTATTGAGTAATTTAAACACTTTAATAAAAGAAAATTATTTTGGCGAAGACTGTTACAAGAAAAGTTCAACCCCCGGCGAAAAATGTAAAAACGATAGATGAATACATCGGGAAATATTTCTGGGTAGTGATACCGTTGCTTGCAGTGATTTATTACATTTCGAGCAGGTATTCACAAGGATTTTACCAGGATGATGAGATTTCGCAGTATCTGAATATGCTTCAGTTCTGGCGTGACCCTTCAGTGATTCTCGGGAATAATCCGAAACCGGGTTATAAGATTTTTATGGTTGTTCCTGCACTGTTCGGATATGACGTTGTGCTTTTTGTGAACTCGCTTTTTGCATCACTTGCGGTTTATTTTACTTATAAACTTTTAAAAATTTATAATGTAAATTTTGCATATTTTGGTGCATTGCTTTTAGCCACGCAACCTCTTTTTTTTGATTTGTCTTTCCGCTCATATTCGGAAATTTTTACCGCACTTATAATAGTAATTTTTCTAATCCTTTACAAAAAAGAATATT
>JBAZEQ010000130.1:0-7057 GCA_041653855.1 Ignavibacteria bacterium
GGATGACTTAGACGGAAATAAATAAACTCAATAAATTTCTTTATTGAGTTTATTTGTCGGGATGAGAAGACTCGAACTGACAACCCTCCCGATTTCATCGGGATGACTTAGACGGAAATAAAAAAAAACTCAATAAATTTCTTTATTGAGTTTATTTGTCGGGATGAGAAGACTCGAACTTCCGACCCCCTGAACCCCATTCAGGTGCCCTAGCCAACTGGGCCACACCCCGATATTCAATCAGCAAATGCTCAATGTACAATGTACAATTATTAGACGCTTAAGTACATTTAACATTTCCTTGGATTAAAAATAAAAAGAATCATTACTAAATTCAAACCAATTATTATATTCCGCAACAAACAGAAAGATTTTCCGTATAAAAATATATATTATATCAATAAAATTGTATCTTCTTTGCCCGAGTTGAAATCTTTGTAAGATTTATTTTTTATTAATTTAATAAATAAGTTATGGAAAACGAAAAAGTTCAACATAAAGCAAAGATTTTACAATTGCTTACCGGATTATTACCTTCAATAGTATTTACTCTATTGTTCAATAGTTCGTTTGCACAAAACTTACTTTCTGGACCGGAATGTGCATCTTACGACCCTATCGGGAACCGGTATCTTGTTTCGTGCTATCCTATCGGTAAAATTGTACAGATAGATTCAAACGGAGATCAATCTTATTTATTATCAGGATTCACCCGAGTTTTAAGTAATGTAATTCATAATAATATTTTATATTTTTCAACGGTAACCGCAGTTAGAGGATATTCTCTCTCTACAAATCCTCCCCAGTTAGTTATGAATATAAGCATATCGGGCTCAAAACAATTAGACGGAATGACAGTAGATAACAACGGGAATTTATATGTAGCTGATTATGATTATTCAGGTACGAATGACCAAATTTTTAAAATTAATTTAAGCACTCAAGCGTGGTCAACATTCGTTCCGCCCGGAGTAGGTCTTGGTTCCCCACAGGATATTGAATTCGACCTTGAAAATAACAGGTTAATAGTTGTAAACTGGTTTACTGGTTCACCGATTCAAGCAGTAAGTTTAAGCGATTCGACCGTAACGAATATAGTTGAAAATTCAATTGGAAATTTTGACGGAATTGCACGGGATACGGCAGGAGATTATTATATTACATCATGGGTAACCAATAGCGTTTATAAATATGATAAAAATTTTGCAAACCCACCTATTGTTATTTCATCAGGTCATAATGGACCGGCAAACATAAGTTACAATGCAATCGGAAATAAACTTTCAGTACCAAATTATAATTCAAATAGTATAACATATATAGATTTAAATTCCATTGGTATAAAAAAAATCGAAGGAAGCCTTCCAAATGATTACAAACTTTACCAGAACTATCCAAATCCGTTTAATCCGTCAACAAATATTAAATATCAAATAGTAAAAAACAGTTTTATTACTTTAAAAGTATACAATATACTTGGAAAAGAAGTAACAACATTAGTAAATGAAAAGCAAACACCGGGAACTTATGAGGTAAGCTGGAATGGAGAAATGAATCCGAGCGGTATATATTATTATACATTAGAAACCGGTAATTATAAAAACACGATGCGAATGACATTACTGAAATAGTTTCGATAATGTTAGTGATGTCAAATTAATAATAATTTTAATAATTAAAAAACAAATTTAATGGAAAAACGAATTTTACAATTTCTCTTCACACTACTTTTTCTTTCAGCAGTATTTTCCGAATGTTTTGCCCAAAACAATACTTTTGGGACTATTAAAGGTATTGTTTTAGATAAAACCACAAACGTACCTCTCGAAAATGCATCGGTTCGAATAATTAAATCGGAAGATTCAACGTTACTTAAAGGAATATCAACAGATAAAGCAGGTAAATTTATTGTTGATGAAATCCCATATGGATTATATACCGTAAAAATTAATTTCATTGGATACATATTTGCTGTAGCAAAAAATGTTACGATCAGCAACGAAAAGAAAGCAATCAATTTCGGAACAATTTTACTGGAAACAGGCTCTGAATTGACTGATGAGATTAATGTAGTAGAAGAAGCTCCTGCAATGACATTCGAAAACGGCAAAAAAGTGTATAACTTAGAAAAAGATTTGAATGCAAAAAGCGGCAGTGTTATGGATGTATTAAAAAACATTCCTTCCGTAAATGTAGATAATGATGGTAATGTCAGTTTAAGAGGAGGCGGGAATGTAAAGATATTAATTGACGGAAAAGAATCCGCACTATTAAGTAATGGTAATCAGGCACTTCAGAATATATCTGCAAACACAGTAGAAAAAATCGAAGTAATAAATAATCCATCTGCAAAATACGAAGCGGAGGGGATTTCAGGAATTATCAATATACAAATTAAGAAAGGTGAAAATCTGGGTTATAACGGAAACGTTAGAATGAATGCAGGAACAAAGGATAAGTATAATTTTTCAACCGGTTCATCATTAAAGAAAGGAAATTATTGTATTAACGGAAATTACGGATTCTGGAATTTTTATAATCCCGGGCATTCAACAGTGGATAGGACAAGTTTTGCGAGTATAGAATCCAGACTTACGAAACAGGATTTGTTCTGGTATTTCAAAGGGATTGGGCATTTCGGTTCGATTGGTTCGGATTATAACTTTGATAAATTAAACACTCTATCTATGACGGCGAATGCATTTTATTATAGAAGTGATTTTGGAAAAGATGATTTTGTAAAATTTTATGACATCAATAACAATATATCAAATTCCTTACAAACTATAATAATGATGCAAGAGAAGGTTTTAGTTTTGAAGGAATGTTGTCATATAACAAGAAATTCGAAGAAAAAGGAAGGGATTTGACAATTCAAGCAAATTATTCAAGAAGAAAAAATGACCATCCATTAGCATTCACAAATTACAATCCCGATAATACAGTATATTTTACAAAAGCAGAAGACTATTTTACATTCAACGTTTTAAATGCACAAGCTGATTATATTCACCCGTTTGGTAATGAAACAAAATTTGAAGCCGGATTAAGAAACACATACAGAAACATAATTGCTGATTATAAATTCCTCATACTCGATGATATTTCTAAACAATGGCTCGTATATCAGAATAGAATCAATGATATTAACTGGAATGAAAACACTTCAGCATCATATATGACTCTATCAGGTAAGTATAAAGAATTATCTTATAATGTCGGATTAAGAGGTGAATTTTATTACCTAAAATTCGAATTAAATCAGAGAGCAGAAAATTTTAATCAGAATTATTTTGATTTATTTCCAAATGTTAGTTTGACACAATCAATTAATAAAGAAAATGCTATACAATTATCTTACAGCCGGAGAATAAACAGACCCGGTATGTACCAGCTAAATCCATTTGTATTCCAAAATGATGAATATTTAAAAAGAGCCGGAAATCCAAATCTGACTCCCGAGTATGTAAATTCCGTTGAATTAGGATACACAAGATATTTGAAATTTGCAACTCTTACAGTGTCAGGTTACTTAAGAAACGTTTTGGATAATATAAATCCGATGAAAACAATCGATACAAACGGTGCCGTATTTACAACATATAAAAACACGGGAACTTCAAATACATACGGACTTGAGTTTATAGTACAGTTGAATCTTGCTAAATGGTGGAATATTAACGGGAGTGCAAATTACTATTATAACAGAATATTTAATAATGAAGGTGCATTGGAGTATGATAATACATACAAGGGATTTTCCTCAAATCTCACCTCTAATACTAATATTCCGGATTTTTGTGATATTCAATTACAATATTCATATGATGGAGTAAGATTAACCCCGCAAGGCAGGTTTAATGCGGCTCATATACTTGATATATCGGTTCAAAAAGGTTTTCTCGATAGAAAACTTATGTTAGGACTCAGGCTTAGCGATGTCTTCAGCAAGGATGTGATTGATTATACAGTGGACACAAAAGATTTCTCTCAAGCCGTTTTTGAAAAAGGTCATACGAGAATATTATACTTTACGCTTTCATTTAATTTTGGAGAGCAGTTTAGTTCAAATTCTCAAAGGCTTTCACAAAGAAGACAAAGAGAAGCCGGAAATGAGATAAGAAATTAAAATGCAATAATATTTTACAAAAGAAAAATATAAAATAAAAAATTATCTTTTTTTTCCAAATTTTGGAAAAAACATAGGAGTATTATTTTTGTACTTTAAATATTCTTCACCGAGCCTTTTTATAAGTTCAGGCTCTTCTATATTTTTAAGTTCAATCAAATTTAATAGAATAAATAAAGGAGTTATAATAAACGTAAGAGTAACCGAATTGCAAATAAATCCAATTCCAAAAAGAATAAAGAATAATCCTGTTATCATAGGATTTCTTGAATAAGCATAGGGACCATCTGAAATCAGCTTTGGAGGCGGGTTTAGGGGGACGGGTGTACCTTTATTTTTCAGGAAATAAAAAACGCAAGAGCCCGCAAGAATAATTCCGGGGAATAAAAAAACAATTCCAAAAATCAAATCATAAGGAAAAGAAATAAAATCCTTATATTCAAAAACCTTATCAAGAAATAGAGATAGAAATATCAATCCCGTTACTACGGAAAGAAATATAAAACCACCGATGGGAGTTGCGACATTTCTTAGCAACTTCCCGCCGGTGGCAATTTTAAAAATAGTATTAATCCATTTATTAGATAGAGACATGTTTTCCTCCTTCCGATAACTTTTTTGTATATTGTAAAAATAAATATATTATTTATATTAATATATAATAATTTTTATGTTTAATTTAAAAGAATTTTTGTATATTAAAATTACAATCAAAAAACTAAAAACAAACAATTATGGGCAATCCTTTATTAGACCCTGTAGAGGGTATTACACTTGAGCAATGGGCTGGTGTAAATGCAAAAATAGTTGCAGGCTCACCTACCGACGAAGCAATAAAAGCAATAGGCATAGACACACCAAAATGGGATAGAGTCAACAACGAATGGCTGACCCGTATGCGTAATGATACGTCTTTCACTATTTCCAAAATTTATACAGCGGCATTTAATGCAGCTCCTGCTCCTTCAACATCCACAGGCGGAAGCGGAGCCGGGTCGGTTTCACCGGAATCATATCCATTCGAAAAATGGATTGAAGCTATGGTAGCTCAGGATGTACTGGGTAAACAGGGACGAGATGCACAGGACGTGCTGAAAGACTTCGGACTGACCGTTGGCGATTATTCAAAAATCAGCGGGTACTGGAACGGAAAAATGATGACGGATTTTTCCTATGCAATGAAAATGCAAACGCTGATGAACGAATACAAAGCGAAATACGAAAGTATGGCTCCGGGTGATGCACATACGGATATAGATTTTTAATCCGCCACGGCGGACACAAAATACGTGGATTCATAAGATTTGTAAGATTCATAAGATTTATAATTCTATAATTTCTTTATTGTATAACTATGGATGAAAATAAACTTGTAAAAGAATTCAACGCCGAACTGGACACTGCTTTCCAAAAAGCCTGGCACTGCGAAAGAGGCGGAGATGAAAGCTGGAATTTATTTTTGCAGACTTATGATGTCGCTCCCCTTTCGAAAGAAAATAAAGATTTTCTTTTAAATTCCGAAATGAAAATCACCCGCGGGGCTTTCCCAATAGAGCTTCGCAGAGTGTTCGAAAGAATAATCGAAAGACACAAAGCCACGGGCGGTGACTCCCAAATGCTTTCGAATGCTATTAATAAATTCGATATGGACGGGAAAGTGAAAGAATACTATCAGAAAATAAAACCTTTCTCGGGACTCGGTGATATTTTTAAAAATGCCGCAACCGGTACACAGAAATATTCACAAGGGTTGCAAAAAGCAAAACAGAAGACAATGACCTGTAAGAACTGCGGTGCACCGAGATTGGAGGAAATGCAATACAACAATTGCCTTTTCTGCGGAAGTAAACTTTTTGAAATTAAAGAATAAAATACTATGTCTCAAGAATTAATAGCACGCTGGGATAATTACCTGAATAAACTTCGGGACAGGTTTTATGAAGTCCTGAATTCAGCAGAAGAACCGCTGAATGATGTAATCAACAATTTGCAGTATGATAATATAATGATTATCAACATCCTGAACGGGTTGAAGAACCAGACCGTAACTCAAATTGGAGCCAAAGCGGATGAGGGCTGGAGCAAGATGAGACTGGAAATACAAAAAGTAAATGCAAACAAACTAATCAAAGAGCAGGGACCAAAGCTTGATATTTTCAAAAACTGGCTCGAAGAGGAATTTGCAAGATATGAAATCAAACTATTTGCCCGTGCGGCAAAAAAAATTCTGGAAAACGTGCAGAAGCATATAGACGAGAAAAAATTACACTGCTGTACACAGTGTGCGGGAGAACTACCGATTAAGGTTTACTCTTTTATGGCAGTGAATCTGAAATGCGAGAGTTGCGGAGCGGTGAATACATACCAGCCGGATGATAGAATCCGCGCACTGGAATATTACGTAATCGAGCCACTTGCAAATGAATATGCTATGGAAGAGAAAATTCTCGGTCAAAAAAACAGCACCGCTCAAAAAGAATACTGGAAAAAGTTTTTCGGATATCTGATGGAAAACGTCCCGGATAAGAAAGAATACTTCCAGAGAACAATGGATGAGAGACTGAATAACCCGTTTTTTAGGTAAGAGCGTTTGCCACTAAGGACACGAAGAGCACTTAGTTTTTCTAATTTCTCTTTACAGACATTCTGTTTACGAAGCACGCCACGGCGCATCTTCGACCCCTACTTTGTAACCTTTTTTTATTTTAATAATATCATTTTATCATTTCTTTATGTCTTGAGAATAAAAACGGCACGGGTAATCAGTTTTGAATACTGAAAAATATACATCTTTAACTGTGTGTATGTCACAGTTAGGCATAGAATTAAAATCTTTCTATTTGAAAATTTAATTTATTCCATATGGAATATTGTTCGTGGTAAATCTTCAACCATATTTACAAATTCCGTAAAATCAATTTTATCTTT
>JBAZEQ010000130.1:7067-7440 GCA_041653855.1 Ignavibacteria bacterium
TAATCAGATATTTTATAATCTGCATCCCCATTAAAAGATGATGCTTTTGCAGCAATAATAAAATTATAAGGACTTAAGTACCTCATTCTTAATTCTGCTTTCCCTGCAATATCAATTACTTCTCCATTAATTTCCGCAGAGCCATCATCAAATTCTTCTCGCTTTATTATTTTCCCATCGAAAATTGCATATTCTTCAGTAGGAAATCTATTTTCTTTTATTAATGATTCTATATATTCAATTGTCATATAAGAATTTATACCAGTTGGTATTTCAGGATTTACTTCAACATAAATGAAATTCTTAAATCTAGAGTAACTGTGATAAACTGCAATTCTTTTTATTTCATATTCAGTGACATTAATTAGACATT
>JBAZEQ010000131.1:0-7402 GCA_041653855.1 Ignavibacteria bacterium
ACGGATGGATAAATTATGCAAACATCACTCCTCTGGATTTTGCTAAAACGATGGAAATGCTAAATGTAACAAGAATAATATATCAGGATGTTACACGTGTTGGAAATTTATGCGGTCCTTTTTTAAATCGATTGCTTGAAATTGCCAATCAAACTAAATTGAAAATTACTGCTGCAGGAGGCATTGGAAATTATTCCCATTTAAAATCACTCGTAGATTTAAATCATCCAAGTATAGACTCCGTTATGATATCTCGCTCGCTTTATGAAAATAAATTCCCGTGCCAGGCAATATGGAGAGATATCGAGAGAATCGATACGTCCCTCGAATTACCTAAAATAAAATGAAGAGTTTATTATTAATATTGTTGGTTTCTCTTTTTTTTCCTGTTTGTGTTTTTTCACAGCAAAACAATAAACCGGATTCAAAATTTAGAATTGCCCGTTTGAAATATTCGGGTGGAGGTGATTGGTACAATGACCCATCTGCCGAGGTTAATATGATGGAGTATCTGAAAAAGAATACAACGATAGATGTAGATGTTCCGAAATTTTATACTGTGGATATTGCTTCAGATGAGATTTTCGATTATCCTTTTATTTTATTAACCGGACACGGCAATATTGAGTTTTCTCGGAGCGAAGCCACAAGATTAAAAAAATACTGCGAATCAGGTGGTTTTCTCTATGCTGATGATGATTACGGAATGGATACGGCTTTCAGAAGAGAAATCAAAAAAATATTTCCCGATAAGCCATTACAGGAATTACCATTTAATCACAAAATATACAACTCACATTTTTCTTTTCCAAACGGACTTCCTAAAATTCACGAACACGATAGCAAGCCGCCGCAGGGTTTCGGAATTTTTTACGAAGGAAGGTTATGCGTTTATTACACGTATGAAACAAACATCTCTGATGGCTGGGCTGACACACAGGAACATCAGGACCCTCCCGAAAAACGTGAAGAAGCATTCAAAATGGGTACGAATATAATAGTTTACGCTTTGACGAATTAGGATTTCTCTTTCAAGTAAGTATGATTCGCATTTTTCACATAAAACCTTGTTATATTCCGCAGTCTTTGCATAAATCAACAAGTATATGTTCCGGTTTTGCAAACATAGCCAGACCGCCTGTGTTTTCTGTGCATTCAAAATGAATATGCCCAATATCTTTTGAGCCCCTTATTAATAACCCTTTATCTGGATTTTCACTCCCGCAGTAAATACATTTACCAATAAAGTAATTTATAAAATTTTTTAAAAATTACTAACATCCCTGCCAAAAAGAAATGTCTTTGTCCAGTCGAAAATCACGAGTAGTTTATTTTTAAAACTAACTAGTTTCGTCAGATAGGCACTCCTCCAGAAAACAAAAGTCTTGAAACCCGTTCCCTTGAATTGCGGCATATCCGCAAGTGCTTTATGTTCTCCTATATAAGCAAGCATTCCGATGTTTTTAAATTTAAAGGGTTTATAATTTTCTAAACCGACGTTAAAAACCTTTGACAGATAAAAACCCTGCTGCTGGGCAACCTGTGCAGTTGCAGGAAGTTCCCCCGCTATCATATGCGTACAGTCTCCAACGGCAAAAATATTATCATAAAAATAATCATCGCTTTTCTTCACCCTGAAAAATTCATTTACAAATACTTTCCCTTTTTTATCCAGTTCTAACCCGGAGTTTTTTATAAATTCGGTAGATGAATTTCCGGTAACCCAGATAAGGACACCATAATTCAGTTCTCCTCCATCCATAAGGAATATTTTTTTATCAGTAACTTTAAACACAAAAGATTTTATCTTCATTATGATTTTTTGCCGTTTAAATATCTTCATCGTATAATCTCTCAGTTTTTCGTCAAACGCCGCGAGCAAAGAGGCACCTGCTTCTATTAATACTACTTCCACAAATTCTTCAAGGCTTTTGTATTTCTTCTTTACATCTTTTTCAATAAAATCATGCAGTTCTGCGGCAAACTCGACACCTGTAGGACCACCTCCGCAAACAACAAATCTTAAATAATTTCTTTTCTGTTCTTCGGAAAGTCCCGGTAAGGAGGCGTTTTCAAAACAATCAATTATCATCGTTCTTATTTTCCTTGCGTCTGACAATTCTTTCAGGAACAAAGAATATTCTCTTACACCCTCAATGTTGAAAGTATTTGTAATCTCTCCTACGGCTAAAACAAGAATATCGTAGTATATATCAAATATTTTTTTTGTGTCGCTATCCTCACAAATAACTTTTTTATTTTCAATATTAAGATTTTTACAATATGCCTGATAATATTTTATGCCTTTTATATTCCTGATTGGCTCAATTATACTTCTAAATTCTATTGTACCTACAGTTGTGCTTGGTAAGAGGGGAGTAAACAAAAAATGATTTCTCGGACTTATTACGGTAACATCATATACATTTTTGTTAATTCTTTTAGCAAAACTAAATGCAGAAAAACCTGTTCCCAAAATTGTTACTTTCTTTTTCATTATTATTTTTTTCCTGAATAATTACATTTATTATATATTATAATCTCAATATTATTAACAAAAATAATTAACGAAAAGTTAATGAAAACATATCGAAAAGAACTTTGGTTCAACACAAAAAAAAGAAGGGAATTTATTAATATCACCCCCGAAATCGAAAACTGCCTGAAAGAAAGCGGCATAAAAGAAGGACTTCTTCTCTGCAACGCGATGCATATCACAGCAAGCGTATTCATAAACGATGATGAATCGGGATTGCATAATGACTTTGAAAAATGGCTCGAAAAACTTGCACCCGAAAAACCTTATTCACAATACCGGCACAATGGATTTGAAGATAATGCCGACGCACATTTAAAGCGAACAATTATGGGCAGAGAAGTAATTACGGCAATCACAAAAGGCAAACTCGATTTCGGTCCGTGGGAACAAATATTCTACGGCGAATTCGACGGTAACCGTTCGAAGAGAGTATTGGTAAAAATTATAGGAGAATAAAAACAACATAATATCTAATATATTTCTTTATTAGAGCCTTTATATTTCTTTTTATGAGATATAATTAAATCTTTAATATTTGAATTTATTTTTTTATATTTATTCTCTTTTTGCTTTACCGATAGTTTCATAATAATACATAGTCAAAGTATTTTTCGTAAAATATTATTTGTTAACCGAAATACTATTAATTATTAAAAAGTTTTGGTAGAGAACAAAATAATAGATTACCCGGGGGGGATTAATAATCTTACCTACGAAATTATTAAATATCTTGGAAATATTTCCTCTATTCTATGGGATTTAGCTGGTGTGTTTTTTGTCGTTCTATTGTGCGTATTAACATATGTTTACAACGACAACAAAGAAAATAACAAAGAACCCGTAAAAAACTTTTTCTTTAATTCCTCTTTTTTCTTTCTGCTTGTTTTTTCTTTGGGTATTATTGTTTTAAGATTCCCAACATTTAGTTTTCCCGAATTAAGTCCTGATGAGAGTGAATGGATTTCTGGTGCAGCCACGCTTATTAGAGATGGCAGATTTTGGCATTCCGTTAACGGAACAACAAGCGGTCCAATAAATATTTTTCCACTATGCCTGATTAATTTGTTTTCTTTCGGATTAAATTATTCAACCGTAAGAATATTCTGTGTAATTTTTATAGTTATTCCTACCGCTGTTTTTCTTTTTAAATCCTTAAAAATGGAATTAAGCGAATTAGCTGCACGAACAATTTTAATACCAGTGTTTCTGCTCTTTGCAATTTCCGAACATGAAGATATAACGGCTTATAATAGTGAGCATTTTCCAATGTTATTAACAATTCTTGCTTTTTATTTTTTTGTTAAGGCAAAGCAATCTTCGGAAGAAAAAACAGAATTAAGAAAAATATTTTTATACAATTTCATTTGTGGAATTATTTTGGGACTTTTGCCTTTTTCAAAACTTCAGTCAATACCAATTTCCTTTGTTTTCTTTTTTATCGTTTTTACAAATAATATCATTTATAAAAACTTTGCTGTTTGTAAAAATATTGCCCTATCGCTTGGAGCAATATTACCAAGTATTATAGTAATAGTTTATATTTATTATTTTGATTTAACCGATGCTTTTTGGAACTATTTTATTGTAAGCAATATTGAGTATAGCTTTAAGGGAATTGTAAATTCTTCGCCAACGTGGTACCTACAAAATTTTGAAAAAATAGATTCCTGGATAGGAAAAATTTTTATTGTTCCTCATATTATTTTAAAAAGCAAAGAATTTATTTTGTTTTTTGGAACATTATTCTCAATCTCGGTCTTTTGTTTTTTTTATTTATTAAAAAAAGATGTTTATATACTAAAAAATAAAAAGAAATATTTTATTTATTTAATTTTAATCTTTCTATTTGCGTGTTTCGGAGTTAGTAAACCGGGAAATGTTTTTCATCATTACTGTTTGTTAATCGTAATCCCGGCATGTCTATTAACAGGATTTTTACTCGGCTTAACATATGAAACGGTAAATTCAAATAAGATTAAGAAATATTTGAAATATTACCTTTTAGTTTATGCAATAATCCCGACCATTTTATTTGTTCTCGATGGTAACTGTTATATTAAATATATTTTGAAAACAGATTCCTTCAATAAAATATCAAACACTGCTGTTATTTTAAAAAAATATTCCAGACCAAATGATAGGCTGGCTGTTTGGGGATATATGAATAAATTTTTCGTGGAAGCAGAATTAATTCAGGGAACAAGAGAACCAATGTCTTATTTACAAATTACTAATAGTTGCAAACAGGATTATTATATAAATAATTACTGTAAAGATATAAAAGAAAACAAGCCTGTTCTATTTGTTGATGCGGTTGGAGAAAAATCCTTATTTTATAAAGATTACTCACAAAGACACGAGAACTTTCCTGCCATTAAAGAATTGGTAAACGAATATTACGAATTCATAGATAGTGTCGATAATGTAAGAATATATAAAAGAAAAAAATAAATTTATATATGAATATTTTATGTTCCCAATGAAATTCATCGGGAACATAAAAAATATTATTAATTCATTTGTGCGTTTAATTTTTCTATTATAACTCCCTTTGATACCGCACCGACAATCTGGTCTGCAAGTTTACCACCTTTGAATATTAAAATCGTAGGAATGCTCCTGATTCCGAATTTTGTTGCTACACCCGGGTTATTATCTACATCGAGCTTTCCGATTTTTGCTTTTCCCTGGTATTCGCCCGCAAGCTCTTCAACTATAGGGGCTATCATTCTGCATGGTCCACACCATACTGCCCAAAAATCTATTAAGACAGGAATATCTGACTGTTCAACTTCTTGTGCAAAATTGGCATCTGTGATTTCTAATGGATGCATTGTATATCCTTTCACTGATTATGTTTATAAAATATGACAATTTGATTAATTTATGTTCAAGTTATGTTCTCCAACTAATTTTTTCAAGTTGGAAATTAATTCCGAAGACGGATTTATTTTAAACTCTTTCGATTTAAATATTTTTTTCGTACCATTCCCCGTGATATTAAAGAACAAATAGCAATTTCCGGGATGCGATTCGACAAGTTCTTTTATCTTTTTTAAGACTTCGTATGTAGCTATTCCTTCCTTAATATTTATGATTAAGTTTTGTCCAAGCTGTTCGTGTATCCTGTCTATGGGATATATATTATCTACCACGAGTTTTATTTTTTCCCCGTTTTTTTCTGCTTTTCCTTCCACGAAAACAAGGTTCTCGTTTTTAAATAAAAATTGCTTAGATTCGAATAAGTTACTGAACGCAATGCATTCTCCTGTACCATATAAATCGAGTAAGCTAAAAACCACAAATTTATTCCCTCTTTTTGATGACCTTATTTGTAAATCACTTATAACCCCGCACATTTTTGCCGTACCCATTTTATCGATTTCTTCTTCACTTGCATCACTGCCGAAGCTTAAATTTACGTGGTTTTTTATATCTTTCCTGTATTTATCCAGGGGGTGCCCCGAGACATAAAATCCTATCGCCGCTCTTTCAAGATTAAGTTTTTCCATTTCGGGAAACTCTTCATAATCCTGAAGCCTCAAATCACCAAACCCGTTTGAATTGGTTTTCGGAGCAAGAAATAGTCCCTCCTGACCTTTGGATTCGGGCATTTCCTTGTATCTCTGTGAATATAGGGTTGCCCTTTCGAGATTATTAAATAGTTTCCGTCTGTTTTTATCTATACAGTCAAATGCTCCGGCTTGAATCAATCCCTCGAGAGTTTTTTTGTTTACAAGTCTTAAGTCAACCCTTATAAGAAAATCGGTGAAACTTTTAAACTCACCGTTCAATTCTCTTTCTTTCATAATGTTTTCGACTGCTTTTTCACCTACGTTCTTTATTGCACTTAAACCGTAAACAATTTCACCTGTTTCGTCTTCGTCGTTATTATAATAAACATTAAATCCAAGTTCACTAAGATTAATATCCGGTTGTTTCACTTTTATTTTTAGTCTTTTACATTCCTCTGCAAGGTATTGCAGTTCTGTTTCGTCATCTTTTCTACACTCCATAGAAACAGCAAGAAATTCTACCGGAAAATTCGCCTTTAAATATGCCGTATAAAATGAAACAAAAGAATATGCTACTGCGTGCGATTTATTGAATCCATAATCGGCAAAATCCAGAATTAAAGCGAAAATATCTTCCGCTAATTTTTTCTTTAATCCGTTTTTAACCGAGCCTTCTACGAAATCATCTTTTACCTGCTTCATCCTTTCTTTAATTTTCTTACCCATTGCTTTTCTCATATTATCCGCCTGAGCCATCGTAAATCCCGCAACCTCACGAGCAATCTGCATAACCTGTTCCTGGTATATAATAATTCCGTAGGTTTCCTTTAATGCGTTTTCCATACTCGGGTGCATATATGTTGTCGGTTTTTTTCCAAACCGCTTCTCAATCAGGTCGGGAATAAGTTTCATTGGCCCGGGTCTGTTAAGCGCATTCATAATAGCAAGGTCGTTGATGTTTTTTGGCTTCATCTTCGAAAGATATTCCTTCATCTTGTCTTTTGAAAACTGGAATATACCGGTTGTAGCACCGGCAGAAAAAAGTTTATATGTCTTTTCATCATCGAGCGGAATATTATCGATTGTAATATTCCCGTTATGTTTTTTATTAACAAGATTCAGGGTTTTACTGATAACCTTCAATTCCTTTAAACCGAGAAAATCTATCTTAATCAATCCTGCGTCTTCGAGCTGATTCATATCATATTGAGTGCAGAAAACATTTTCTTCGCCTGTTACTTTTGAGAGCGGAACGTAATCTATAACGTCGGAAGGAGCTATAACCACACCGGATGCGTGAATTGAAGAATTTTTATTTAGATTTTCGAGCACCTGTGCATACTCAAAT
>JBAZEQ010000132.1:0-7347 GCA_041653855.1 Ignavibacteria bacterium
TCAGTAACGAAATAAGGAAGATTTTTTGCTCTCTTTGGAAAAATAAGAACAGATGCGGGATTGCTCTCTATGTATTTTCTTTTTTTAAGATATTTAAAGAATGATTTTAAGGAGGAAATTTTTCTCGATATTGATTTTGTGTTATACTTCTTAACTTTTTTTATGTCAATTTTTTCTTCGAGCAACAACTGCGATATGAAAGACTTAATATCTTTTTTGGTAATTGCTTTAACATCATAACTAAAATCTTCCGGGAATAAACAGGAAGAATCTTTATAAAAATTAAAAAGAAAATTTAAAAACTGGTATAAATCATTTTGATAAGAAATCACCGTATTCGAGGAGAAATTCCCCGAAATATGGATAAATTCAAGATATTCTTTTATGTACTCCGCAAAATATTTTGAATTACTGTTTTTCAACCTCATCTAAGACTACTTTAGTCTTACATTTTGGACATTGAACATACTTACCGTCTTTTTTAGTTTCTTTGCTCACAAGGTAGTTATTTCCGCATTGTTCGCATTTTTCCATTATTGGTAAAGAGTTTTCGATAAAGTCGCAATCGGGATAACGCGAACATCCGTAAAATTGTCTTTTCATTTTTCCGCCACGTCTCTGGATAAGCTCACCCTCCCCGCATTTCGGGCATTTAATACCGAGAGTTATAGGTTTAACGCCTTTGCATTTCGGGTAATTACTACATCCGTAAAATCTTCCATACCGTCCGACTTTTTCCAGCATATCGGCACCGCATAAATTACATTTAACATTTTGTGCAACTTTTGTTTCAGAAGGTTTATCTTCAACCGATTGAGTAGCTTTACATTTGGGATATCTTTCGCAGGTTAAAAATTGCCCATTTCGTCCCCATTTCTTTAACATCACCGCACCTGTTTCTTTTCCGCATTCAGGGCAAATTATTTCGGTTTTTTCCGTTAATTGTTTTTTTATCTCTGGAGCAGATAATTCTGCTTCCTGTAAATCCTTATTGAAAGGAATATAAAAGTCGTCGAGTACTTTTTTATATGTAGACTCACCGTTTGCTATTGTATCGAGTTCCTCTTCCATTCCAGCGGTGAATTTAGTACTAATCACATCTTTAAAATGTTCACTAAGAATTCTATTAACAGTCATCCCAAGATTAGTAGCAAATAGCCTTCTCTCATTTAAATCCACGTATTTCCTATCTATAACTGTAGATACTATTAAAGCAAACGTAGAAGGTCTGCCAATACCAAGTGCATCGAGCTGTTTTATCAAACTACTCTCGGTAAATCTAGGTGGTGGATTAGTAAAATGCTGGTCTTTCATCAAGCTCAATGCCTTTACAAATTCTCCTTCGTTTAAATCCACGGGAATCACCGATAAATCGTCATCATCCCCGTTTGAATTTTCTTCTTTTGTCTCTTCATATACTTTCAGGAATCCGCTAAATTTAACATCTCTGCCAGTAGTTTTGAAGTAATACTCTTCCCTGCTACCACCCGGGCTTAATGCTTTAATAACAACAGTTCTTTGCTCGAATATTGCAATGGACATTTGAGATGCAATAAATCTTTTCCAGATTAAATCATATAATGCAAAAAGATTTTTATCGAGTTTTTTCAAATCTTCAGGTCTTCTTGTAAAATCAGCAGGTCTAATAGCTTCGTGTGCATCCTGCACGTTTTTCGATTTACTTTTTGCAGGTTTATTATTGGTTGATATGTATTCTTTTCCATAAGTTTTTTCAATAAAATCTTTGGCAGCATTTACGGCTTCATTACTAACCCTTGTAGAATCTGTTCTCATATAAGTAATTAATCCCACATTTCCTTCTCCTTTAGTAATCTCGACACCTTCATATAGTTTCTGTGCAAGCATCATAGTTCTTTTTGGAGAGAAACCCAAACGTGTAGATGCAGTTTGCTGTAGTACACTTGTGGTAAAGGGCAATGGAGGATTTTTCTTAACATCTTTAACCTGTATATCTTCAATTATATATTTATTGTTTCTTAAATCTTCCAATATCTTATGAGCGCGTTCGATGTTTTCTATGCAGGGTGAATCACCATTAAATTTTAATACGGCATTATCAATCTTAAAGAGTTTTGCATTAAATGATTTCGCATTTCCTGAAAGTTTTGAAAAAATACCGTCAATCGACCAGTATTCTTTCGGTTTGAAATTCCCGATTTCTTCTTCCCGTTCGCAAATAAGTTTTAAAGCTACGGATTGAACTCTTCCGGCAGATAAACCGAAATAAAAAGCTTTCCATAAGAAAGGACTGACTTTATATCCGAGAATTCTATCCATTACTCTTCTTGCCATCTGAGACGATACAAGATTTTCATCGATGTCTCTCGGGGACTCCATCGCAGAGTTTACCCCGGACTTTGTTATTTCGTTAAATAAGACTCTTTTTATATTTTTATTTATGGGATAAATTTCTTCTGCAATATCCGAAGCTATTGCTTCACCTTCACGGTCAGGGTCAGTCGCTATATATATTTTATCTACTTTCTTAGCATAATCTTTTAATAATTTCACTATTTGTGCTTTACCATCAATTACTTCATAAGTCGGTACATAACCATTTTCAAGGTCAATACTTATTTTATTTTTTGGCAAATTCTTAAGATGTCCAACTGTAGCTTCCACTATAAAATCATTACCAAGATATTTCTTTATAGTCTTTGCTTTTGATGGTGACTCTACTATAACTAAATTTTTACTCATTTATATTTATAAAATCCTTTTTAATTTATTGTTTCGTTGTTTTGTAAAATTAACCTGCTTAATATGTCGGATTTACTATCAGAGTTTAAAATAAAAGAAGCTATAAACTTCTTTAATTCGTTTATATTAATTTTTTGATAACCAGACAAATGAACTCTTTCTATAACTAAATCTATTTCCAAATCGTTCAACAGTCCAAGCTCCCTTAAAAGCAATAAATATCCTTTAGAATCTACAGTAAATATTTTATCTTCGATCGGGTTAAATATCCTGTGAGATTTTATGTCTTCATTTTTATCCTTGAAAATCAGTTCACCTTCATCCAGTTTCGAAAATATCCATGCAAACGCAGTATTAATCTCGGTATCGGAATATCCTTTATCGGTCAGACGGTTAACATCAATCTCATTTAACTGTTCAATTTCCTTTATTTCACTTAAAATATATACTATTATTTCTATTACCTTATCCTGAATCATTTAGCAATTTTTTTAAATAATAATTTTCTTTTTTTCTAATTTTAATTTTTTGTATTATTACGGAATCCTTATATCCGCACAAATGCAAAATACCGTGTATAACAACCCTTAATAATTCGTTTCCAAAACCAGATTTATATTTGACAGAATTTCTTTTTACGGTATCAAACGAAATCATAATATCACTATCAATACTGTTAACATCATTTTCATAATAAAAGGTCAAAATATCCGTCTCGAAATCGTGAGATAAATATTTTTTATTATAAATTCTTATTTCATTATCATCACAAAATCTGATGTTAATAGTACCACACACAATTTTTTCATCTTTCAGGATGACCCTAATTATTTGTCTAACAAGTTTTTTAAAATTTTTCTTATCTATGTGCGGAATTTCACTGTCAAAAAGAAAATTGACTACCAAAATATAAATTGATTTGTTTTATTCTTTAGTTGATTCGACTACCGAAAGAGCGACAGCAGCCAGAAGCTTTTCTGAACTCAGCTCCATAAAATCCTTATTTAACAATTCTTTTTTAACATTCGAATACAATGAACAATCTCCCTGTTTCGAAATAATTAATCCCGATATTTTATCATACGAATCTGAAATAAAAATGACTTCTTCAAGCATATTACTTAATATAAATCCATCACAAGATTGCAATTGCAAATGGGCATTATCCGTATAAACCGACACCAGACCTTTATTTCCTTCCTCAAAAAAGATATCGAGCGAAATAAAATTTCTATTCTTGATATTTTTAATTTTAAGAGAGAAACATTCACCCTGATACACAAAAGCCATATCAAACAAAGTCTCGATTTTTTTCGATGACTCCGGATTTAATAAATTAAAATTCTCGCCAGTACTCAAAAGATAAATTTTTAAATAATATTAATTTCCTTGTTATAAGGAATTTGTTCATTAAAAAATCAAAAAACTATTATAACCTATTAAAATATAACAAATTGCTCAATTATTAAAGTCAAATTATTAAAGTATGCTGATTTTTATCATAATAACCGAAAAAAACATATATTATTTAACTTTTTTAAATAAATACTCCATAAAATCAATGTTATCGTTTACTTTTATTTTAACAGATTCCACTTTTCCGTTTTCAATATTAAAATCTATTACTTTTATCCCCCATCCCGGATGACTATATTCACAAAGGAAACTATTTCCTCCTTTCGGATACAATGTTCCCAAAAGGAATGGATGTCTTGAAAAGTGAATAATGAGTTTCTCGTTTTCATTTTTTATTTCAATATTTCCATAAGCAATATTAAAATAATTTCCGGTATATTCATCAATAGAATATTCGGTTTTATTATTTTGTTTTACTATTTCCATTTCACTTTCATAAAAATTCTTTGTCTCCTTTTCACCATCCTCAAAAAAACCGTAAAATATATTACTAAAATTCCTGTATGGCAAATTCAAATATGATTCAATAATCTGGTACTTTAAAGCTTCATATAAATAATTTGCGTCTGTGTTTGTGAAGACTGCAATACCCAGTTTTTCCTCCGGTAAAAAGCAGGTTGAAGTAACATACCCATTTACTCCTCCCGTATGCGATACTAATAGCCTGCCGGAATAATCCTCCACCTGCCAGCCAAGTCCGTACGTTCTGATATGTTTTATCCCATTGTACAAATAATTTTGATTTATTCCTAAAACAATATTCGGATTAATAGTTTTGGCAAGAACTTTATATGGTATTACTTGATTACCGTTAAATCTACCGCTATCCGTTTCCATTATTAACCAATTTGCAATATCCTTCGCACAGGTACAAAGGCTTGCGGCAGGTCCAAGATTATCTACCTCATCATAAGGTACTATTTTTATTGTGTCAAGAAATATAGTATGTCCTTTGGTTTTATTATTATCACTTGTCATAACATTTACAGTGAGAAATGATCTTTGCATATTCAATGGATTCAAAATATTTTTTGATACAAATTCTTCCCAGGATATTCCTGTTACGATTGGAATAATTTCTCCTGCTGTAAGAAATGCGGCATTACAATACCCATATTTAGCCCTGAAATCATATACAGGTTTTAAATTTTGAAAGTTATATATAATTTCTTTTCTCGATAAATTCGATGACCAGTTTACAAAATCCCCCTGGAATGTCTCCAAGCCAAGCCTATGACATAATAAATCTCTTATCGTTATATAAGGTGTAATTGTTTCGTCAAACATTTTAAAATCCGGCATCCATTTTATTATCCTGTCATCGAGAGAAATTTGTTTTTCATTTTCAAGTAATGCTAAAGCGGTTGCTGTAAAAGCTTTTGTATTGGATGCTATCATAAAAAGCGTATTCTCATCAACCTTATCATTTGTGTTCATTTCCTTTACACCGAAACCTTTAGCAACAATAACTTTACCGTCTTTAACAACAACAACTGCGGCACCGGGTATATTCCAAAGTTTTAATGCATAGTTTACATAATTGTCGAGACTATCCGTTACAAAAGCATTTTGAGAGAATAAATCGGATATACAAAACAGGCAAAAAGTAATTGTAATAAAATATTTTTTCATAATAATTTTTTTTAATTTAACTATTTTAGATTACAAAAGAAATTTCTCTTTTTATAAGCATTCATTATTGTTAAATTATATAAAATTTAATCGGAGAATTTATATGATAAAGAGCCCGGCAGTTGCTAAATTAGTAATCGTGTTTTTGATTTATTTCTCAAATGTATCCGCTCAATGGGAAAAATTAAATCTTAATTTTGGAGGTAATGTAAAATGTTTTGTAGCAGCCGGTAATAATATTTTTGCAGGCACAGGAGGGAACGGGATTTTTAAATCTACGGACTATGGGAATCATTGGACTCCCGCAAACAAAGAACTAACTAATCAGTTTGTTAATGCCTTTACTGTAAATGTAAATAATATTTTTGCAGGTACCAACAGTGGGATTTATAAATCTACAGATAATGGTTCAAATTGGGAATTTATAGGACTAATGAATACAAAGGTTAATACATTCATCCAGCAAAATAATAATATTTTTGCGGGTACGGATAACGATGGGGTTTTCATATCGACTGATTATGGTTCAAGTTGGATTCAGGTAAATTCGGGTCTGTCAACACTAAATATAAGGTCATTAGTGGCTCTTGGAAGCAGACTATTTGCCGGAACGTCATCCGGGGTTTACCTTTCAACAAATAATGGAACAAATTGGAATCCGGTGAATTATTATTTATTGAATACAGACGTGAGGAGTCTATGTGCATCATTAAGTAATTTATTTGCGGGAACTATGGGTGGCGGAGTGTTTATGTCAACCGATTATGGTGAATTCTGGTTACCCGTTAATAGCGGATTAGCAAATTTAAATGTTCAAAATGTTACAGCAGTAAATCGTAATTTGTTTGTTGGAACACCGGAAGGAGGAGCTTTCTTCTCATCAAATTTTGGAACAAATTGGATATCTGTTGATAACGGACTAACTGATTCAAATGTTACTTCATTTTTATTAGCAAACTCAAATATTTATTCGGGAACATGGAATGGAGGAATTCATATCTCAACAAATAATGGGGTAGATTGGAATACATCAAACAACGGTTTTACAAATCAGTTTGTCTGGTCATTTACATCAAAAGATAATAATATTTTCACGGGAACAGGAAGCGGTATCTTCTTTTCATCGAATAACGGTAGTAATTGGGATAAATTGAATTCCGGATTGACTAATCTTTCCGTCACAGCATTATGCGTTTCCGGTAATAACATTTTTGCGGGAACAAATGGCGATGGTATTTTTACATCAACTAATAATGGTATAAATTGGTCTGCTTCTAACACCGGTTTAACAAATAAAAGCATACTTACATTACATTCACAATCGAATAACATATTTGCCGGTACAAAAATGGGAGGAGTTTTCATCTCTTCTGACAATGGAAACAGCTGGACAGCGGTAAATAATGGTATTACCGATTTATTCGTAACATCTATTACATCGATTGGTACAAATGTTTTTGCCGGAACACAAAACAACGGAGTATTTATAACAACAAATAACGGAACATCCTGGAGTTCGGTTAATACAGGATTAACTACCACTGTTATCAATTATCTGACCTCATCCGGAAATAATAT
>JBAZEQ010000133.1:0-7308 GCA_041653855.1 Ignavibacteria bacterium
AAAGGTAAATGGGAAGTTATGGCTATAAGCGGAGTGAATGAAGAAAACGGAATTGTATATTACGTTTCAAACGAGCCATCACCATTAGAGAGAGCTTTATATTCGATTAATCTCAACGGAACAGATAAAAAGAAAATATCCGGTATAAGCGGATATTATTTTGCCGATTACAGCAAGAATTACAAATATGTATTTATAAATTACACCAATGCAAATTCTCCGGGCGAAATATGGCTTCAAAAAACTTCGGGCGAGATGATTAGTATGCTTAAAGAGAATCAGAAATTAAAAGCATTGATGGAAGAAAAAAGTTTTGTGAAAAAAGAATTTTTTACTTTTAAAACTCCCGACGGACTGGATTTAAACGGCTGGATGATGAAACCTGACAAACTCGAAGCGGGGAAAAAATATCCTGTTCTGGTGTATGTCTACGGAGGTCCGGGTTCTCAGCAGGTACTGGATGCATACGTAAAAAGTGATTATGTTTGGTATCAAATGCTGGTTAAAAAAGGTTACGTTGTTGCCTGCGTAGATAACCGCGGTACAGGCGGACGCGGAGAGGAATTTGAAAAGTGTACTTATATGCATCTCGGCACAAAAGATGTTGAAGACCAGATTGAAGCGGCAAAATATCTCGGCACGCTGGACTACGTAGATAAAGATAGAATCGGAATCTGGGGCTGGAGCGGCGGCGGATATTATACACTTATGTGTCTTGCAAAAGGAGCTGATGTTTTTAAAACAGGGATAGCAGTTGCCCCCGTAACCGACTGGAAATATTACGATAATATTTACACAGAAAGATTTATGAGAACTCCGAAAGAAAATCCCGACGGGTACAAAGAAGGTTCAGTGATTAATTACGTAGAAATGTTTAAGAATAAATTTTTAATTGCCCATGGCTCCGCAGATGATAACGTGCATTTCCAGAATACAATGGATTTTCTAAACGAGATGATAGCAAAAAATAAATATTATGAAATGCTTGTTTATCCAAACCGAAATCACTTTATGTTCGGTCCGAATATGAGATATCATTTATATAAAAATCTGACAGAGTTTATATACAAGAATTTGTAGGAGTTTTAAAAGAGCATAGCACACTGTACCGATGAGAAAACCGGAATGCACAAAACGCAAAAGAGCAGAAAGAAATAATTACAAAAATTTTATAAAATGAATACCACAACACGTTTGTCATTCCCGCATGTTTTAAGCGGGAATCCAGAAAATAACACCTTTCTCCTCGTTCCCAACGGAAACCTACTGTGGCACAGGAACGAGGTGTGTTGTTATCATTTTCCCATTTTCCATTTTCTATTCTCCATTTTCCATTTCCATATTATTACTTATTATTCCCTTTAATAAAATATTTTTGTCCGCTAATTTGAATCTATGGCTAAGAGTAATCAGGGTATCGAATATAAAATTTCTTACAAAAATTTATTAGACAAAGCAAAAAGCGGCAAGCTTCCACAAAAAATTTTTCTTTTTCTAAACGAGAAAATATTGCTCGAGGAATTGCTTATTGCGATTGGCAAGAAGTTTATAGGGAAATCTTTTGACCCACGGCAAAACATAAGGAAATTTTTCTCCAACGATAAGCAAATCGAAGATGTAATTAACGAATGCAGTAATCTCGGTTTCTTTACCGAAAAAAAAATTGTATTATTCAGAATCGAAAAAAGACCCGGTGTAAAAGGACTTTCCAAGGACGATAAACTCGCATTAATCAATTATTTTAAAAATTCTAATCCCGATACAATTCTCATTCTTCACGTATTGGATAGCGAATATACTCTCTCCAATTTCGATGAGCTAAAAAGTGAGAATGTTACATTTTATATAAAAGAGGAAACCAAACCCGAAGAAATAATAGAATGGGCAAAAGAAAAAATGGAGGGTTACGAAATAAGTGATGATGCTCTCATACAATTGCTCAGATATGTAAATCCATCTTTCGATGAAGTATTTACCGAGATGGAAAAGCTGAAGGCATATTCCGCTATCACAAAAAAAATCACAATTGAAGATATAAATTTATGCGTTGGGCTGACTCGGGATTTTAATGAACTCGATTTTATAGCGGCGGTACTTTCAAGAGATATAAATAGAGCATTGAGAATTTATGATATGCTTAGTTTGAAAGAAGAAATAGAAATAAGGTTAATAAGCTATTTAGTCTCTGCATTTATAGCAATTTATAAAATGTTCGACCCGAAAATCAAAGAATATCAGGGGTATAATTTGAACAGGGAACTTAAATTATGGGGAAAAAATGCAGAGAATATGAAAAAAATCTATGAAAATTATAAAAATGCTACAAATGAACTTAAAATTATGAAAGCATTTGATTATATTTACAGGGCTGATAAAGCGTTCAAAACTTCATCACCTGATAAAAGAGCAATTTTCACGACTTTAGTTAGTAATTTAGCTGGTTTGTAAGAGCAATTTAACCGCAAAGGTCGCAGAGGTAAACGCTAAGAACGCAAAGGAAAACAGTTTTAAAGAGAAAAAAAATTCAGGAACTATTTTTAAAATTAAAAGTTTAAAAAAAGCGGAAAAGTGTCTTTAGACAATAGTATCTATAAAAAATTATCCGACGAAGAGTTGATTTTAGAGTTTCAAATGGAAAAGGTTGAAGCTTTTAGTGAACTTGTAATCAGGTATAAAGATAAATTAGTGAATTTTTTATTCAGATACACAGGGAATAGAGACGAGGCAGAGGACCTTGCACAAGATGCGTTTGTAAAGCTGTATCGCTCGAAGCATCTCTATAAGGAAATCGCAAAGTTTTCTACCTGGTTTTACACCATCGCCATAAACACTGCAAAAACCGATGCTCGCAAAAAGAGCCGGTATAATGCAATGTCCATCAGCGATTATGACCCCGAAAACGATAAAGATTATGAAATTCCCGCAAATGCACAGCCACCGGACGAATATGCAAATGCTGGTATCGAGAACTATTATATTCAGAAAGCAATAGATTCTCTCGAAGAATCGTTTAAACAGGTAATAATATTAAGAGACGTGGAAGATATGGATTATGAAGAAATCGCACAGGTAACCGGATTACCGCTTGGTACGGTTAAATCCCGGATTAATAGGGGTCGGGAAAAATTAAAAAAGCTATTAAGCGAAATATATAAAACATAAAAAGTTTTGCACGAAGAAGAACAACATATTGACATCAGAGTAAAATTGCTGAACTTACCAAAAGTGAAAGCAAGTGATGATTTTATGAATGCATTGCAAAGAAAAATCAATCTTGCAGATGCTGAGGTAAATCAAAAAAAAATTACTGATGATGTTAAGGAATCCATTTGGGTAAAACTATTTGGTAAAAATAGAAACCCGTGGCTTATACCTTCTTTAAGTTTAACTATTGTAGTTATTTTCGTGGTGTCTGTTTATATATTGAATTCGGGAAAACTGACCGAAGTTCCTACAATGTCTGATTTTCAAAAGAAAGAAAAAAATCAAGATATTGTGATGCAGGATAAACAAAACACAACCGAACAACCTGAAGAGTTGAACGAAAAAAACGGCAGAATCTTAAACAAACAAGAATCGGAAAAAAATCTCGAAAAATCTCCTCCTGCTACCGAAAAAGAGTTATATAAACATATTGAAAATCAATCCGTTTCGCCTAATGTAAATAACGATGGTATAGGTGCTCCCCCTGTTCCCAAAAAAATGGACGATATGAGAATTGAAACAGGAAAATCCGAACAAAAAAAAGAAGACAAAATAAATCAGGAATTTGATAATAGTGTCAGGGAAGAAAAGATAGATTCTAAGAAAGGAAATTTAAAAGCAAACGAACCAAAGTCAATAATAAAAGATGAAGAAAAAAGTGAAACCAAAGATAATAAAGAAAGCAAAGGACTTATAGACCAAAAAGAAAAAATGACTATGAAAAAATCTGCGAAGAGTACAACAGATTCTACTAAGATTGACAAAAAAGTTCTTGAAAAGATAAAAGAAGAATTAGAAAAAACTTTAGACGAAAAATAATTAGCACATTTCCAAAAAATAATTTCATAAATGTTCACTGCAAAAATTAAAGTTACACTAAGAAAAACCATTCTTGACCCTCAGGGAAAAACTATCGAACATTCTTTGCACTCGATGGGATATGACAAAATCTCTTATACAAGAATAGGTAAATATATAGAAATGAAAATTGATGTGAATTCAATAGAAGAAGCAACTGTTATAGTAAATGAGTCGTGCAAGAGATTACTGTCGAATCCGGTAATGGAAGACTATGAGTTCGAGATAATTCAAAACGGAGCGGCTTAATATGAATGCAAAAGTAGGAGTTGTTGTATTTCCCGGTTCAAACTGTGACCACGATGCGTATTATGCTTTTAAAGAAATTATTAAAACCGACACAAAGTTTTTATGGCATAAAGATGGTAGCATCGGCGACAGGAATATTATTATTCTGCCCGGCGGGTTCTCTTACGGAGATTACTTAAGGTGCGGAGCAATTTCAAGATTCTCGAATATTATGCAAGATGTTGTTAGATTTGCTAATAACGGCGGTATTGTAATCGGAATTTGCAATGGTTTTCAGATTCTCTGTGAATCGGGACTTTTACCCGGTACATTGATGAGAAATGTTGACCTGAAATTTATTTGTAAAACTGTTTCCTTGAAAGTGGAAAATAATAAAAGTATCTTTACAAGTAATTACGGAATTAAAGAAGATATAAATATTCCGATTGCACACGGTGATGGGAATTATTTCTGTGATGAGGATACGCTGACGGATTTAATAAGCAATAACCGGATTTTATTTAGATATAATGATAACCCGAACGGCTCGATTTATGATATTGCGGGGATTCAGAATGAAAAGAGAAATGTACTTGGTATGATGCCTCACCCCGAGCGTGTATCGGACTCAACGCTTGGAAGTACGGATGGATTGAAATTGCTAAGAGGCGTTGCGGAATCGGTGTTATAATGAGTAATGAATTAAAAACGATTGTCATTCCCGAATGCTCTTATCGGGAATCCGGTTCTGTTGATTAGTTATGTGTATAGATGTAATTTTATTTTGTAAAAAAAATTAAGGAGATAAAAATATGTTCGGATTAGGAACTCCCGAAATAATATTAATTGTCGTTGTAATTCTTGTACTCTTCGGTGCCAAGAAGATTCCCGAATTTATGCAGGGTATTGGAAAAGGGGTAAAAGAATTTAAAAAAGCTACAACAGACATTGAAAAAGAAATAACCGAAACCCCGACAAAACCAAAACCCAACGAACCGGGTACAAAATAAATGTTAAATTTCAAATGTTAAATGTTAAATTAAACATTTGGAGACTGAATTTTTTTTAACATTTCTAAAATTATTATATCTTTTCAGCCTTATAACCTTACATCCTTTAACTTTATAACTTTATAACTAAATTAGCTCGGAAGATTAAACTCGAACCTTGTTCCTTTGCCTTCTTCGCTTTCGACTTTGATGGTGCTGTTATGTAGTTCGAGTATGTGTTTTACGATTGAAAGTCCCAGTCCGCTTCCGCCCATATCGCGTGAACGGGTTTTGTCTACTCTATAAAATCTTTCGAATATTCTCGGCAGGTCGTCTTTGGGAATTCCCAATCCGTTATCGGATACACTTACCGTAATTTCCTTTTCTGCTTTTAAAATTCCTATAATTATTTTTCCGTTTTCATTTGTATATTTTATAGCATTATCTATCAGGTTTATTATTACCTGCTTCAATCTTTCTTCGTCACCGAATACCTGTACTTTGTCGTTGACTTCGGATTCAACCGATATTTCGACCTTACTCTTTTTTGATAATCCCGATAGTTCGCTTACTATATTGTTAATTAATTTATTTATTTCAAAATATCTCTTACTGATTTTCATACCGGTTTCGAGCCGTGAAATTTCGATTAAATCATCCACAAGTTCGGTCAGACGGTTTGTTTGGTTCAGTGCGCGTTTCAGAAAATCCATATTTACGCTTTCATCGTTTACAGCACCATCGAGCAGTGTTTCAAGCGATAACTGTATGGCAAAAATCGGAGTTCTTAATTCGTGTGTTACGTTTCCGAGAAACTCATTCCTGTTTATTTTGAAAATCTTTGCGGTATTAAGTTCGTTGATTATTCTTTTTAGGGTCAATTTAATATTGCTATACGAATTGTATATTTCACGATTTGTTTTAAAATACTTTTCTTTTCTCTTAAGTTCTTCGAGAATATTATTTAAATCTGTGATTTTTCCTTCGTAATTATTTTCTGTTGACGTGTTATCGGTTGCTGTGATTTTTTGAATTTGATTATTCAAAGAATTTAATTTAGTAGTTATTTCTAAATTAAAGAACCAATTTGAAAGAATAAAAAAAACTAAAGATACTATAAACGCTAATATAATTATATCTATATTAGTATCGAAAATGATAAGAAAAATCGTGAGAATCAATATCGATATAAGATAGACAAAAACCGACTTATATATAAAATTTATTTTACTAATCTTCTAAAATAATTAAATTTATTCGCTTAGGCTGAATTTAAATCACAAACACTAATTATTCATTATTAAAACGATACCCAAGTCCTTTTATTGTTTCGATGTATTCCGCATAATCGCCAAGCTTCTCCCTGACTTTAGCTACGTGAACATCTATTGTTCTGTCTACAACGTAAATATTTTCTCCCCAGATATGATTCAGTAGTACATCTCTCGATAATACTTTTCCCCTGTTTGATAAAAGAAAATGTAAAAGCTGAAATTCTTTTTTCGGAAAAAAGATTTCTTCATCGTCAATCTTAACACAATGTGCAATCGTATCTATTTCCAGATTCTTGAATTTAATATACCCGTCTGCCTTTATCATTTTATCCGGCTCGGAATATGTTCTTCTTATTACGGATTTTACTCTTGCTAAAACCTTTCTGGGAGATATTGGCTTTTGAATATAATCATCCGCTCCGAGTTCCAATCCTATAATTTCATCTATTTCGTTTTCTTTTGCAGTTAAAAAAATAACCGGTATCTTTGATGTTATTGGGTCAATTTTCAATCTTTTGCAGACATCAAAACCATTTAATTCAGGCATCATAATATCTAAGATTATCAGGTTTGGTTTTTCTGATACGGCTTTTTCTATGGCTTCTTTTCCGTTAAAAGCTGTTATCACGTTGAATTCATTTTCTTTTTCGAGATTATACTTAAGTATATCTACTATATCTTTCTCGTCATCTACGACTAAAATGTCATATATCATTTTCTTTTTTGCCATAAAGCTATAATTTCAATGTTAAGAA
>JBAZEQ010000134.1:0-7264 GCA_041653855.1 Ignavibacteria bacterium
AATAGTCGATAGGGATGTTGTTCCTTCGAAAACTCCGCAATCCGGATTCCGATTCAGAAGCCTGGATAATAAAGACCTGTTTTTCGATCAGGTTCAAACGAGAATGATAGAAATGTACAGAACTTTATATGTATGGTATACGAGTGCTTTAATGGAAGATTCGACTAAATCAGGTTTTGCTAAAGTCGTACTTGAGAAAATGGAAAAGAATATTCCAAAAGATGTAATTACAATGGATTACAGACAAAAATATACAATTGGAATGTTTTATTATAAATTAGGCGATAATATTAAATTTGAAGAGTATACTAAAGATGCATACAATGAAGCATATGAAATAAGGTTAGCAAATAGAAGTAACTTGCAATCTTATTATAATCCATACAGGATATTACTTGATATTCTGGAAGCACGGGGTGATTTAAAGACAGAAATGGATTTATTGAAAGAGCTTAATCCTAATGACCCGTCTGTAAAACAAAAGATGGATATGATAAATTCTAAGTTATATAATAAGTCGGATGATAAAAATAAAATCGGAGATGATGTTAAATCGGATAAGAACCCGTGACTAAAATATAATGAAGAATAACCAAAAAATTGGAATACTGGTAGTTGCCTATAATGCCGTAACGACTTTAAGCAAAGTCCTCGACAGGATTCCAAAAGAAGTATATGATGAAATTGATGAGATAGCAGTCTTTGACGATGCAAGTAAAGACGAGACTTATATGCTTTCTGTCGGGTATAAAGAAACAAAAAAACTCGACAAGATAAAAATTTATCTTAACGAAAAAAATCTTGGTTACGGCGGGAATCAGAAAAAAGGATTTAACTATTTTATAGAAAAGAATTATGATGTTGTAGTATTGTTACACGGTGACGGTCAATATGCTCCTGAGGTTTTAAGTGAAATGTATACACCTATAATTAATGATGAAGCTGATGTGGTGTTAGGTTCGAGAATGATGAAAAAATACGGTGGAGCTTTGAAAGGCGGAATGCCGTTTTACAAATTTATCGGGAACAGGATACTTACTACTTATCAAAATTATGCCCTAAAAATGAAACTGACAGAGTTTCATTCGGGTTACAGGGCTTATTCGATTAAAGGATTAAAAAAAATCAGTCTTGTAAATTGCACGGATGATTTCCATTTCGATACTCAAATAATAATCAAAGCCCATCATAGCAACCTGAGGATTCTCGAAATCCCGATACCTACGTATTATGGAGATGAAATTTGCTATGTAAACGGAGTTAGATATGCAAAGGATGTCTATAACACTACAAAAGAGTACAGAAAATCCATGTCCGGAAGAAATAAATCCGATATATATTCTGAACTTTATGTTCAGTATCCTTTGAAATTATATCCTTTTTCAAGTCATCAGGCAGTCATAAAAATACTAAACAGTAAAGAAAATCAGCGAATACTCGATATTGGATGTGGTGACGGATTATTTTCCGAACATATTGGCAAAGGTAATACTAAGGTTGGTGTAGATTTTATACCCGAATCAAAAAGTATAAAATCAAATCTTGATGAATATTATCAGAATGATTTAAATCAGGGGCTACCGGAAGCTTTGAGAAAAAAAGAAAAATATGATTATATTTTAATGCTCGATATACTCGAACATCTGTATAATTATGAACACGTAATTAAAGAATCGAAAACCCTGATTAAACCTGAAGGGAAAATAATTATTTCCTTGCCAAATATTGCCAATGTATATGTAAGGTTAAATTTGCTATTCGGACGTTTTTCTTATGGTGATAAGGGGGTTTTAGATAGAACACATTTGAGATTTTTTACATTCAGCTCGATAAAAAAACTATTAAAAGCAAATCAACTTGAGATTGTAAAACAAAAAGTAACACCAATTCCGATAATAGAAGTGCTACCAAACTTTTTGAAAAATAATATTGGAAAAATCATTAATTTCTTGCTCTATCTGGTTACGGTTCCTTTCAAAAGATTTTTTGGTTATCAATTTATTTTTATTACACGAAATATAGAAAAATAATTTTCTTTCTTAAATGGCTAAAACTAAAACAAAGTCAGTTAAACCGATATTAAAAACAAAATCAGAACCATTTAAAGATTTACTCTCGAATGAATGGATCTGCCTTGCTATTCTTTTTGTGTTCTGGGTTATTTTTTTCAGGCAGTTAATTTCGGGAGCGGCATTTTTAGGCGATGATTTTATCGAACAGTATTATCCGGGAAAAACTTTATCTGCTGTTTCACTTAGCAAAGGATTTATCCCATTTTGGAACCCGTATACATTCAGCGGGATGCCGTTTTTTGCCGATTTGCAAATTGCAATATTTTATCCGTTTAATTATGTCCTGTCTTTTTTTGTTAACGGGGAACATCTATCTCCCGTGGCTTTACAGCTTTCTATTATTCTTCATTATTTAGTGTGTTCGGTGTTTTGTTTTTATATTGGAAAGCATTTTAAGTTATCGAATACTGCTTCTGTGGTATTTGCTTTAATGTTTACTTATTCGAGCTATATGATTATCCATATGATTCATATGCCTTTGATAGAAGCAGTTATCTGGTTACCGATAGTATTTTTACTCTGGCTAAAATTTATCGAATCTAATAAATATATTTTTATTTTTCTTGCTACAATTTTAATGGCTTTTTGTTTACTTGCTGGTTATCCACAGGTTGCATTTTTAAATTATGTTTTCGTGTCGGTGTATATTCTGATAGTTTTTATATCAAAGGTGAAAAATAAAGAATATGCCGTAGTAAAGAATCTTATAATAGGGTATTTGATTTTTGTTGTTTTCTCTTTTGGGATGAGTGCATTTCAGTTACTTCCTGCAAATGAATTTGTAGGTTTGTCTAACAGGGCTAAGATTACTTATGATTTCGCAATTGAGGGTTCGGTAGAGCCGAGATTCTTTTTAAGTTATTTCATACCTAAATTATTTGGAGTTTGGAAATTTAATGATAGTTCGGTTGATATGAGCTGGTGGGCGACAAAAGAAACTTTTATGTTTTCGATTGCAAATATTTACATTTCTATTATTGCCGTTGTTCTTTTGTTACCGACATTAATGTATCAAATAAAAAAGAAGATCAATAATCAGTTGACCTGGTTTTTGATTGGTATATCTTTATTTTCGTTTCTTTTTGCATTGGGTGGATTTTTCTTTTTCCACAGGATAATTTATTCCGTAATTCCTTTCTTTGACAGGTTCAGAAATCCCGGACATATATTATATCTCTTCACTTTTAGCATATCGTTACTTATTGCGTTTGGATTAGATACATTATTAAAAAATAAAAAACTTTTCTCGGAAGTTTACAATAAAAAATATTATTTAGTTTTATTGGGACTCTTTGCGTTTGTGCTTATTCTTATATATTCCGGTTTTTTTAATGTTAACATTCCGCAAGCAGGGGAGAAAGTAAATACTTGGATAAGAAGCCAGTATTTAAATTTCTTTTTGTTTCTTGTGGTTACTTCTTCTGTAATATATTTTTATTTGCAGGATAAAATTAAAGTTAATGTATTTATTATTTTAATTTTATTAATCTCTGTATCGGATTTATATGTTAATTGGTTTGAACAGAATAACGGCTCGATTAACCCAGAAGTTTTATATAACCAGAGAAAGCAAAAGGAAGAGGAATTCAGAAATGAACTAAAGAGTGAAGTTTTCAGGGTAAATATGAGAGAATATCCTTATGCAGCGTATTTCCAGAGAAACTCCGGTATGGTAAACAGGATTCCTCTTTTGGATGGATATGGAGCGTTAATACTCGATAAATACATTCCGATTAATAAAATCGCTCCCGGTAGCTCGCAAACTCACGATATAATGAATGTGAAATATAAGTTGGATCCGGCATCGTTAAAATCTGGGAATCCCAATTCATATAAATTTTATGTGAACCGGACTTATTTACCAAAAGCTATGATGTTTTATGATGCAAAATATTTTGAAGAAAAGGATTCTGTTGCTTTGAAAAATTATATGTCCGGAAATGAATTCGACCATCATAAGACAATTGTAATAGAAACCAATAAAAAAGATTTTATCCTGCCTGTAATTAAAGATTCTATTCTTCCTAAATCGGAAGTCAAAATATTGAATTATGATTTAAACAGTATTTCTGTCGAAGTCGAATCTTCCGAAAACGGATTTTTATTTTTAAGTGAAGTATATTATCCGGCGTGGAAAGCTTATATAGACGGGAAGAGCACGGAACTATACAGAGCTGATTATTGCGAAAGAGCAATTTATCTGGAAAAGGGAAAACATACTGTCTTATTCAACTATGAATCCGATACATTTAAAACAGGTCTGAGTGTTTCTCTTCCTATGCTATTCATATGGTTGCTCGGAACTATATTTTTTACATTTACATATATGAGGAAGAAAAGGCTCGATATTCTAAACAAAGATAAATGAAGATATTAATAAATGCTTTATCGGGAAACGGTGATGCGTTGATGTTTTCACCAACTCTTAAAGTTTTAAAGGATAAAATACCTGACGCACGCATTGATATGCTCGCAATGTATAAATCAGTAAAGGAGATGTATTCGGAATCTCCTTACCTCGATAATATTTATTTTGTAGATTTTCTTCACCAATCCAAAATTAAATCATTTAATGAAATAAGGGTATTAAGAAAAAATAAATATGATATTTCGATAAATACATATCCTGCAAACCGGTTTGAATATAACTTTCTTAATTTCCTTCTCGGAGCAAAAAAAAGAATTGCACATCATTACACACACAATAATCTTTTCAGATTTGAATTTTTAAATTCAGTTTTAATAAATGAGGTAAAAGATAGGCATAACGTTTTACAAAATTTCGAATCAGCTCGTTCTATTGTAAAGATTCCACCTGAAGAATTAGCAGGCAATATGGAGATTCAATTAAAAGAAAATGATATCGTCTCTGCTCAAAAATGGATATATGATATTAATCCGGAAAAAAGAATAATTGTGGGATTTCACGCGGGTTCGGCATTGCTTAAAAATCATATTAATAAAAGATGGAATAAGAATAAATATGCAGAACTCGGGAAAAGACTGATTGAAAAACATAATGCATTGATATTATTTTTCGGAAATGAATTCGAATTGAATAATGAAATTAATAAATTGATGGGGAATTCAGGGGTGATAGCTTCTACTAATAATTTTATGGATTCAATGGCGAGGCAGAAGCTTTGCGACCTTTTTGTTTCAAATGATACTGCATTCCTGCACACATCCGCAGCATTCGGAATTCCTACTGTCGGAATATTTGCGTATACGAACCATAAAGAACTTTCCCCGTGGAATACGAAACATATAATCGTAAGACAGGATTTAGTTTGTAGTCCTTGTTTCTATAATTCGCCGAAACCAGCAACCTGCCTGTGGAAAGGGGATGATGAATTTAAATGTATGAAAATGATTAGTGTAGATGAAGTTTATGAAGCGTGTAAGAATTTAATCTCTACCTGTTAAAATCCCAGACAATAGAAAATCTTGCAATCGTATTCAAAAAACCATCTCTTGCGTCGTAAGGATAAATGCCATAAGTATAATTCACTTTATCGAAAATATTTGCTACAGTAAAGTTAATATTAGCTGTTCCTATTCTCGCACCAACGTAAAAATCCATATTGAAGAAATCATTGCTTACCGGATGGTAACCGTTATCCATACTAAAAGCTCCGGTAATCATCGTATTGGGAAAATACTTTGTGCTTAAACCTAATCTTAAATCCAATTTATTATTAAAGAAAAAATTATGATAAACAATATCTGATTTCAGAAATATTAGAGGTATATTATTAGAATTGTAATATGTTGTATTTAAACTTACATCAATATATTTTGAAAGATATTTTATTGAATAGCTTCCGTTCCTAAGTGAAAAAGGTGTAAAAGGATAATAAGACCAATAAAAATTATAGGCATCCAGATATATAGATTTGTATCTAGCTTCAAATCCGATTTCGAAATATCTTTTTGTCCATGGTTCATAAAAATAATTATAAATTCCATAATCTGTAAAAAAGTAGGATTTAATCCCATAGCTTGTTGAATTATAACCGCTTTTTAATTTTAAGTCATAATCTGGATTATTAATAATTTTATATTTTGATTCTATACCATATTGAGCATAAAATTTTTCATAAACATAATCTTCTTTGACGGAATATGACAAAAAAAGATTCTTTACATTTAAATCAATTTTGAAATATCCCGAATAGATGTTTTTCTGTATAAATATAGGGTCATTTGTAAGCTCTAAAGAATTATTGTGCGGATATGAAAAATTATATAAATTAAAATATGCGTTTGCACCCAGAAGAAAATTAAAATTATAAATACCAAGAAAATATTTATGGAAGTATTGTTTTAAATCCACTACATATTGTATGTAATGGTAATCATGATTATAAAAATTTGGGTCAAGTCCACTTTTTTCATTTCTATAAATTCTGCTCTGGTTATTAGTATAAAAAATAAACTTTGTTAGTGAATTATTATCGTTCAATAAATTTGCAGTAGCTGATATGTCAAAATAATAATTTGAGAATCTTTCATATGTGTATAGGTCTCGTACTTCTGCGAAATTCGAATTTTTAAGTGTATCGTCTGTGTTGTAAACTAATCCGTAGTTTAATCGTCTGTTTATTTTCGTGTGATAAAAACTTGTTTTAATATTTAATTTGGGAGATGAATAAAAATTTAATTTCAATCTTCCTCTCCATACATTAAAATCCGAATTCTGATAATATCCGTCTGTAAAATGACTATTTATTCCGAAAATGAAATTAAATTTTTTCGAAAAGGGGACGTTGAGAGAAAAATCAGCAAACAAAGCTCCGTATCTGTCCTGAGAATATCTTAATTGAGAAAAAAGTGTAGGTTGAAATGCGTCTTTTGTAATTATATTAAGTGCTTTTCCGGAAGAATTTATACCGTAAAGAAATGAAGACATATTTGATACTTCTTCGATTTTCTGAATCTCGCTTACGGATATATTTTCTTCATCAAATCCTCCAAAGAAATTATCGTTAATCTGAACTCCATCTCTGAATATTCCTATATGCTTATCGTCAAAGTTATTATAATTTATCGGATTTCTCCCGCCTATACCAAAGTAATTAATAAAATATCCTGCTTTATCATTTAATATTTCCGAGAGATTTCTTCTATCGCTCCAAATAAACTCCTGCAAACCGATTGTATCGGATTTAAAATCGAGAATATATGGATTG
>JBAZEQ010000135.1:0-7302 GCA_041653855.1 Ignavibacteria bacterium
ATTCATTAAACTGAACCCTGCTGTTTTAATGAAGAATCCTGTTATGTTTATCGTTGAGATTGGAGCATTTATTACCACGATTATTCTTATTCTTGCATTAATAAAGAGTGAATATTCATCTTTTAATCTTCAGATTAGCATATGGCTTTGGTTTACTGTTTTATTTGCAAACTTTGCCGAAGCAGTTGCAGAAGGCAGAGGAAAAGCACAAGCAGAAACGTTAAAAAAGGCGCGTAAGCAAATAATGGCAAGAAAACTCGATAATAATAAAGAATTGATTGTAGGTGCAAGTGTTTTAAGAAAGAACGACCATGTTGTTTGTGAAACCGGTGATATTATTCCAGCCGATGGCGAAGTTATTGAAGGAGTTGCGAGTGTTGATGAATCTGCAATTACAGGAGAATCCGCACCTGTCATACGTGAATGTGGAGGTGATAGAAGTGCAGTTACAGGAAGCACAAAAGTCTTGAGTGATAGAATAATTATCAAAATCACTTCCGAACCGGGCAATACTTTTATGGACAAAATAATTTCTTTGATAGAAGGAGCAACAAGACAAAAGACACCTAACGAAATCGCATTAACGATAATGCTCGCAGGTTTGACAATTGTTTTTTTACTTGCTGTGGTTACACTTCCTTCGTTTTATTCATACAGTTTAGACGCTTCCGGTTTAAAGGAATTAAAAAATGTCTCTATTCCTATTCTTATATCTTTACTTGTATGTCTTATTCCTACAACAATAGGCGGACTGTTAAGTGCAATTGGAATCAGCGGAATGGATAGACTTATTAAACGAAATGTAATAGCAACCAGCGGAAGAGCAGTAGAAGCGGCTGGCGACCTCGATGTTCTTCTTCTCGATAAAACAGGTACAATTACCCTTGGTAACAGGATGGCAACGGATTTTATAACTGCACCAAACATTAAACCGGAGCAACTTGCTGAAGCCGCAACTTTGTCTTCTGTATCAGATGAAACCCCTGAAGGACGCTCGATTATAAAACTTGCAAAGGAAAAGTATTTCCTACATTTAAAAGAAATGATACCATCTGATGTTGTTTACATTCCATTTTCAGCTGAAACACGAATGAGCGGAATAGATATTAAGGATGATAACAATAATATAAGAAAGATAAGAAAAGGTGCCTCTGATGCAATTGAAAAATATATAGAGCTAAATAAAGGAATATTTCCTGAAGAGGTAAATATAATAGTAAGAAAAATTTCATCTGAAGGAGCTACTCCACTTATTGTTGCAGAAAAAAAATCGGTACTAGGAGTTATTTGTTTAAAAGACATCGTTAAAGGAGGAATTAAAGACCGCTTTGCACAACTCAGAAAAATGGGAATAAAAACCGTAATGATTACCGGTGATAATCCGCTAACTGCCGCTGCTATAGCGGCTGAGGCAGGAGTTGATGATTTCATTGCCGAAGCAAAACCCGAAGACAAACTCACAAGAATTCGTAAAGAACAAAATGAAGGTCATCTTGTCGGTATGATAGGCGACGGAACAAACGATGCACCGGCACTTGCTCAGGCAGACGTGGGAATAGCAATGAATTCAGGAACACAAGCCGCAAGGGAAGCAGGTAATATGGTAGACCTCGACAGCAACCCGACAAAGTTAATCGAAGTCGTTGAAGTTGGAAAGCAGCTTCTTATCACACGCGGTTCACTCACAACTTTTAGTATAGCGAATGATGTTGCAAAATATTTTGCAATTCTGCCTGCATTATTTTCCGTTCTTTATGCTTTCAATAGAAACTCAAGAGTTTTAAATATACTGAACATTATGCACCTTGCGAGTCCGCAAAGTGCAATTTTAAGTGCAGTAATTTTCAATGCAGTAATAATAATTTTGCTTATACCTCTTTCGTTACGAGGGGTAAAATATCGTCCGCTTGGAGCTACAGCCATTTTGAAAAAAAATATATTATTATATGGAGTCGGTGGTATTATAGCCCCATTTATAGGAATTAAATTAATAGATTTATTTATTAATGCAATCAATTTAGTATAAAATGAAAACTATAATAATATCTATAAAACTTTTTATCTTAATGACTATACTTACAGGCATTGTATATCCAATATTGATTTATGGAATTGCTAAAATTGGTTTTCCGAATAAATCGGGGGGTAGTTTTATTAAAGCAAATGGAAAAATCATAGGTTCAGAACTAATTGCACAAAAATTTGACAGCTCCATATATTTTCACCCAAGACCTTCTGCAATAGATTATCAACCAATGCCATCCGGGGCAAGTAATCTCGGACCAACAAGCAAAAAGCTGAAAAGCATTTCCGATTCTCTAAAACAAATATATATTATAGAGAATATGCTTCCCGAAAATGTGAATGTTCCATCTGATGCAATATTCTCTTCAGGTAGCGGAATTGACCCTCATATAAGTCCAGAAAATGCAATACTTCAAGTAAACAGAATTGTTATAGAAAGAAAATTTGATTTAAATAAGAAAATACAATTATTAAATTTGATTTATAAATATACCGAAAACCCACAATTTGGATTTTTAGGTGAACCAAGAATAAATGTACTTGTTTTAAATTTAGAGTTAGATAAATTATAATTATGGAAGAACAGTCGAGACCAAATCCTGATGAACTTCTTGCTCAAATGAAAAAAGGTGAGCAAAAAGCAAAAAAAGGTAAACTTAAAATTTACCTTGGAATGTGTGCAGGAGTCGGTAAAACATTTACAATGCTTCAGGATGCAAGCAAAGCAAAAGGACGCGGTTCTGATATCCTAATCGGATACGTAGAAACACACGGAAGAGCCGAAACAGAATTTCTTTTATTTTACCTTCCTCAACTTCCAAGAAAAAAAATCAACTATAAAGGCTTTGAGCTCGAAGAAATGGATATAGATACCATTCTTGAAAAAAAACCGAAATTAGTGGTAGTAGATGAACTCGCCCATACTAATGCACCTGGAAGCAGGCATAATAAAAGATATCTCGATGTTCTCGAATTATTGAATAGCGGAATAGATGTTTATACTGCAATAAATGTTCAGCATATCGAAAGTCTTGCAGATACTGTGAGTCAGATTACAGGAGTAATTATAAAAGAAACTGTTCCCGATTCCATACTCGATGTTGCAGATGAAATTGAACTTATTGATATATCTCCCGACGAATTATTGCAAAGGCTTACCGATGGTAGAGTATATACAGCTGACAAAACGAAAGATGCCATAGAAAATTTTTTTAGAAAAGGGAACTTAAGTGCTTTACGTGAATTATCATTAAGACTCACTGCCGACAGAGTTGATAAACAGGTAAGAGACTATATGCAGGAAAATCGAATACCGGGTCCCTGGAAATCTACGCAAAGAATATTAATCGGCATTGGTCCAAGTCCTAATTCCGCCGACCTCGTAAGATGGGCAAGAAGAATAGCATATACTATGGAAGCAAGCTGGATTGCTGTAAATGTCGAAACGCCAAAATCTCTCGATGAAAAACATAAGCGAACTCTAAATAATAATTTAGAACTTGCAAAAGAACTCGGTGCAGAAATAATTACTACATCTGATACAGATATAGTAAAAGGAATAATACGTATAGCCAAACAGCAAAATGTTACACATCTTGTCATCGGAAAAACTCAAAATACAGGTTTAATTTCCAGAGTTTTAAAAAAAGATATCGTTGATAGAATCTTAAACGAATGCGGAAAGATAGACGTTTATATAGTATCTGGAGATGATTACAGTCAAGATGAAAAAAAGCGAATACAATTTCCAAAAATACAATCGAGTTTACAAAAATATTTTCTCGCGTCTCTAATTATTTGTATTATTGCGGCAATATGCTATCCTTTTAGTTCTATTCTTGGATATCAGACAGTAGCTTTAATCCTTTTATTCGTTGTATCATTACTACCATTAATTTTTGGTCCGGGACCTGTTTTGCTTTCCGCCATAATAAGCCCGATTATATGGAATCTCTTTTTTGTTCCACCAAGATTCACATTCCTTATAAGCCGAAGTGAGGATATTTTAATGTTTATTATGTTTTTGATAATTGCATTGGTAACAGGAATTCTAACTACTAAAATCCGCCAACGGGAAAAAGCGGTATTACAAAGAGAAGAAAGAGCGGTAGCACTGTATAACCTTGCTGATGATCTTTCAAAAGCAAAAAATCTTGACGAGGTGATAAAGGAATCCGTTAAAAATTTAAAGAAAGTTTTTAATTCGGAAGTTATATTTTTATTATTTGATGAAGAGAAGAATAAATTAATCGAAAAGAATAATACTAAATCAGTCAGCATTTCGGAAAAAGAATTTAGTGTTGCTCTTTGGGTTTTCACAAACAATAAAAGAGCCGGACACTACACAGATTCTCTTCCATTCGCTGAATATATTTATTGCCCTCTTAATGGTCCTCGCGGAATTTATGGTGTAACGGGTATGAAAATGAAGGATGAAATTCTCTTTCGTGAAAAGGAAACATTACTGGATAGTTTTATAAAGCAAACAGGTGCTGCCATCGAAAGAGAAGTTTTAAATCAAACTGCAAATAAATCGCTTCTTCTGGAAGAATCCGAAAAACTATATAAAACTCTATTCGATAGTATTTCACACGAGCTTAAAACTCCAATCGCTGCTATTATGGGAGCTTCGAGTTATCTTCTGCATACTAAGGCAAAAGAAAATAACGGAACTAAAAATCAACTATTCGAAGAAATTAATATTGCAACTATCAGATTAAACAGACTGGTCGAGAATCTCCTCGATATGGCACGTCTCGAAAGCGGAAGATTAAATCCAAGCATTAAACCTTGTGATATAAGTGACCTTTTTAATAGTGTTTTGAATAATTTTGAAAATGAATTTAAATCTCGCAAAATTACAATTGATATTCAAAAAGATTTTCCGTTTATTAACATAGATTTTGTTTTAATGGAACAGGCTTTAAAAAATATTTTACAAAATGCAATAGTCTATACGTCATCTGATATTACAATAGAATTTCAAGCTACTTTTGATGATAATTATTTTTATATTATAATTTCAGATAACGGGAAAGGAATTCCCGAACAGAATCTTGAACATATTTTTGATAAGTTTTACAGAATAGACAATAGTATATCAGGTGGAACCGGTCTCGGATTATCTATCTCAAAAGGAATAGTTGAAATTCACAAAGGAGAAATAAATGCTCTTAATAAAAGAACAGGTGGTTTAAAATTCACTATTAAAATTCCTCGTGAAATAAAAACAAATTAATATGAGTATTGCAGAAAATATTTTGATTGTTGATGATGAGATACAAATAAGAAGATTATTAAAAATCAGCCTTGAAAATTCCGGTTACAAAGTATTCGAAGCCGAAAATGCAAAAACCGGTTTGCAGGAACTGGTTAATAGCAGACCATCTTTGATACTTCTTGATTTGGGCTTACCCGATGACGACGGTTTAATTGTTTTAAAAAAGATTAGGGGTTTTTCGGATGTTCCCATCATAATTTTATCCGTTCGCAATTCAGAAAAAGACATTATAGCAGCGTTAGATTCAGGAGCAGATGACTATATTACAAAACCTTTTAACACAGGAGAATTGATTGCAAGAATAAAAGTAAGTTTAAGGCACTCACAACCCGAACAAAAATCTCCTATTTTTGCGAATGGAAATATAACTGTGAATTTTTCGACAAGAGAAGTGAAAAAGAAGGGAGAGATTGTAAAATTAACATCAACGGAGTTTTCACTACTTTCTTTGTTCATTAGGAATTCAGGAAAAGTACTCACGCATAATTACTTTCTAAAAGAAATTTGGGGAAGACCTTATTCAGACGAAACTCAATATCTAAGAGTATACATAGCTCAACTCCGCAAAAAACTCGAAGATAATCCCTCACGCCCTAAAATGTTTTTGACAGAATCGGGAGTAGGTTATAGAATGATAGTTTTTGAATAATATTATTTATTACAAAGAGTAATTAACTCTTATTCATCCGGCTACGTATAACAAGAAAAAGTATTCCTATTACAATCAAAACCAATGAACTTACCGGTGTGAAAGCACAAATGGCTTTATACCCAAGCATACATTCGTCATCGATATTTTTAAATGGGAAAAATGTTATGATAGCCGCAATAAAAGAAATTATTGCAAACCAGAGAAAAGCTCCACCCTTTTTCTTTGTTGTCTCTTCCATTTTTTACCTCCAAAACAATTTTAATTTATAATAAAACATAATTACTAATAAAATTATTTTGAATGCAAAAAAATTTACTTTTTGTGATATTGCGTGTTTTCTTCACTAATTGATTATAGGTTCAGTAAATTGGTATTCAGATTTGAATTCTTTTGAAGCTTATTTTTTTTAAAAATATTTTTCCATAGTACTTTTGACCTCCTCAAAAAATGCCCTGTTAACAGAACGCTTAATAAAATTCCAAATTTATCATGTATTTCTATAAACATAAACCTCATATCATTTAAATTTAAATACTTTGCAGTTAAAGCCAATAAACCTGTAATTGCCATAATCACAAATATTATAGATATAATTAATGTTGGCTTTTGCTTTGGTAATTTTTTATTTTTAAAAATACGGAAATACCATTTCCTGTGATGATACACGTGTATGCAAATCAGTAGCAATCCGAGAAGTGACGCAATAATATGAATAGCATTCCATTTTGTATAATCCATTCCCAGTAATAATGTCTGATGAAATCTATCGTGCATATGATATTTAAATTGTATTAATAGTCCTGATAGAATAAAATAAAAACCCGATATAGCAAGAGCTAAATCAATTTCGGTAATGTTACTAATTGACCTTTTCTTTTCAGTTCTCTCCATGAAAATTTCCTTTAGTTATTTTAATTCAAAAATATACATTTTTCAAGTGACAGGAAATATTATTTTTACGGATTTACTTATACTTTTTGCGGAGTGAGTTTTTCAGCATTTCAGGAGATTCGCCAGTATGTATTTTTACAAAACGTGAAAAATAAGACGGATTTTTAAATTTTAATCCGTATGATATCTCTTTGATTGTTTTATCTTCATAAAGCAAATATCTTTTTACTTCAAGCAAAATACGCTCCTGTATAAAACTATTTGCGTTTTTTCCAGTGTAAAGTCTTACCGTGTCATTCAAATGACCGGGAGTAATACTCAAAAACTTTGAATAATCTGAAACTTTTTGGTTTTCTTTATAATTTTCTTTTACAAGATTAATATATCTTTTTACTATCGTATTTTCGCTTTTATTTTCCGTGTTATATTGTTTTGAAAATATATTTTGAGCTTT
>JBAZEQ010000136.1:0-7300 GCA_041653855.1 Ignavibacteria bacterium
AATCCTGTTTATCGGAGTTTCTCTTGGAACGACTATAAGCGGTTTGGAATATGAAAGTGACCAGTCGGCGGACTTTTCGATTAAATTTTTTCCCTCCCCGTTTGCAATTCCTGATATGTAATCCATAGAGCAAGGACTGACAATCATTCCATATGCACTGTACCAGTTCATAAATATTTCCGATTTCAAATCGAGGTTATTAAGAAATGAAACCGTTGATTTTCTCATCATAATTTCCGGAAAAATATTCTGCACATTTCCCTGTTTAAGTTCAATTCCGCATTCCTTAAATAAAGTATAATGGGCAAATTCCGTCAGGATTAAATCCACATTAAAATCACTCATTATCAACGCCCTTAGCATTCTCAGTCCGTAAATAGCTCCGCTCGTTCCGGTAATTCCCAGAATTACATTTTTCCCTTCACCATTAAATGTTTTTACCAATGGCTTTGTCTCTGTTTGTGGTACTGCTACATCCGGTTTATCCTGTGCTTCCATATTTTTTATTTAATACTTTTTAAAGTGAAACTTTTTTGTTTTAAAGCATAAGAAATTGCAAGAAACAATATTATCGATATTATTACAAATATAACATTTTCAAAAATAAAAATCTGAGCAACAAAAATTGCTACTCCAATTATCATAATAAATAATATCTCTCCGAGCTTTGAGGCGGAATTATATTTATTACTTTCGAGGCTTAAAGGATACACTCTATCGAAAATCAAAAACAATGAATTCAAAGCATTCGATGCAAGCAACAAAAAAATTATATTTAACAACAAAGGAAAAATTTGGAATTTTAAGCTCAGCAGAAAAAATAGAATAATAATAACCGGAAATGCAAAGTTTGCATATACAAATTTAATGTTTGCATTTTGAATTCTTTTCATTTTTAATAACGGCAGAGAAGAATATATCCATTTGACATCAGGCGAGTTTTCGTCTTCAATCTTTGTTACGGATATAAGCAAACGGATACACATTATAAAAGTAAACGATATCGAAGGCGTTAAAATTGCAATACTGTCTTTAGAGCCTAAAATACTATGAAACGTATACGTATCGGTAAATAGTGCTATAAGGCTGACTATAAGCGGAAGAAATGCAAGCGGTATAAATTTTAACTTTAATGATTTTGAATTGCTGAAATGATTTAATGTTAATAAATACGAAGCTCTTTCTTCGTTGTCCTTAATGAAACTTTTACTTACAAATTCGTTAAAACGGATAAAACCACTGACTCTCCCCTTTTTCTTTATTTCAGTAATGCTGAATATTAACGAAGAAATTTTCCCGTAATTCTTTTTTAAATAATAAAAATAAATCACGTAAATAAATATTGTAGATAAAATCAGGAATATTAAAATAACCGGATTATTAATCGATACGGCAAAATAAAACTGCGGAAAGTATTTTACAAAACCAAGTGATAGTATGTCAACTTTTTCTATAGTCAACCGAGATGCTAAACTCGACATAAAAATGACATAAAAGAAAAATACAAATTGCAAAAAATATAAAATCAAATTTGAGTTTTTAGAAAACATCCTGTAGCTGACTGTATAGAGAATCAATATTATCCCGGTAATAAAAAATAATGAAAACAGGTTTGCAAAAAAGAATAGAATTATTTCAAGGACACCTGTTGCATAAAAACAAAAAAAAGTAACCTGCGGAATAGCAATAATAAAAGTGTATACAAGTAAATAAATAAATGCCGATACAAATTTCGACAGGACAATATCTGCATCGCATAGAGGCAATGAATTAATCACATCAAAATGTCTTTTCGAAAAAAATAAATTTCCGAAATCATTTAATATAATAAAAACCAGTAAAAATACTCCCGTAGAAAAAGAGAGAATGATAAAACTTTCCTTATTAAAAGTAAGAAAATTATTCAGCGATAAAACCGAATTTGCAAACAGGTACGAAAGTAAAATACCCAGGAATTTTTTCTTTCCTGTATTTTCCTTATCCCGGAAATCGAGTTTCGAGAAAGTTCCTATTAATATTTTAGTCGTATTATTCACTTTTTTTCTCTGTGTTTTTCTTATACTCTTGCACCGCCTTCAAATGCTCTTCGTACGTCCCGGAAAAATTATGCCCTCCGTTTCCTGTAGCAACAAAAAACAAAAAATTATTTACTTCCGGGTTAATCGAAGCCTTTATTGCATACAGCCCGGGATTATTTATTGGTCCGGGCGGCAAGCCGAAATACCTGTAAGTATTATAGGGAGAATCGATTTTTAAATCACTGTATTTTAATTTCGGTTTTGGTCCGTCAGGCAAAACGTATTGTATTGTTGGGTCTGCTTCAAGTCTCATTCTCTTTTTTAACCTGTTATGATATACTCCCGAAATCGTACCCATCTCATCCTTAAGGTTCGTTTCTCCCTGTATTATAGATGCAAGTACGATAACTTCCAATAAACTTTTCCTTTTTTCTTTCATATCTTTCATAATCATATCATCATTCAGTACTTTTTTTCTGAATTCATTAAATAGAATATTCACCAATTCTTTTTCGTCGACATCAAGAGGTAAATAATAAGTGTCCGGAAATAAAAATCCTTCAAGATTTTTTACTTTTCCTTTCAAACCAAGTAAATTTATTAAAGAATCGTTTTCGGTTTCTTCAATAAATTTTTCCTGAGAAAGCTGAAGTTTCGTTTCAGCAATTCTTGCAATCTGTTTAATCCTTAAGCCCTCTATTAAAGTAAACTTTTCCGTCTGCACCATATTCCTATCCGTAAGAATATTTAAAAGTTCGCTGTTACTTATTCCGTTATTAAATATATATCTTTTCGAAATTATTTTATCTTCCTTACCTGAAATTTTTACATAGACCTTAAAAATAAATTTACTTTTTAAAACATCGTTTTGATTTAAATCTTCTATTATTTCATTTAAGTTTTTTCCCGGGCGAACAAAAAACTTTTTATCCTGTGTCCCCTCCCAGTAATGTTTTGCATATAATATCCTGTATGTGCCGAACCACAAAAGAAAAATATCGAGCGTAATAAATACAAGGCTGTATACAATCAATCTCCTGTAAGACAAAAATTTAATATGATAAAACACATTTTTAAGAAAAATCGAAAAAGAGGACGGTATCTTTTCGGGAGCGGTAGTTTTGGAAATTTCTTTTACTATTTTTTTATTTCTTCTTTCGTAAAATTTTATCTCTATCCAATTTATTAATGATTTTCTGTAATACTCCAGACCTTTAAATGATTCCAGAATACTCCCTGCTAATTCTTCATTATCTTCCTTTATGTTTTCAGTAACTAAACCGAAATATTTTTTAGAAAAATTTATTAATTTTTTGATATAAGGAAGAGCTTTATATCTATAGAAATCCGATAACCATTTCACTAAATCCCGAAACATTTTTTCAAAAAAAACAACAGTCCTATTCCAAGAATCTTTATTCATTAAAAGTTTATTTTACTTGCACTGTATCTATAGATTTATAAATCTCCAATGCTTTTTTATCATCGGGAGCTATTTTCAAATATCTATCGAGATAATTTTTCGCTTCATCAATCTTATTTGAGGATTTATAATAACTTCCGAGCTGGAGCAGAGCTTCCTTATATTCGGGAAAAATCTCAAGTGCTTTTTGCATATTCTTTACGAAATTATTCCTGTCATTAAGCATCAGGTAAGCATTTGCAATCAGGTAATAAGTAAATGAAGATTGCGGGTCAACGTTTATACTACCCTGCAAAACCTGTAAAGCCTGTTGTGTTGCCTGCGTATTTCTTTTTCCCAGCATATCCATTGCATACATATTCCTCTCTTTTGCTTCCTGTAGCAGAATATGTGTTTTTTCGGGAATAAATTTAAACACTTCCAACGTCTCGAAATTCGAAACGTTAATAGTACTGAAAAGCGGATTCTGATTTACAACTCTATACCATTCACGCAGAAATGCAAGATGTGTAACTCCCGATTTTTTTAAATATTCCAGCATATATACATTATAATCCTTACCATTAATTTTTGAAATCAACTCAGGGGTAACAAGTCCCGCAACATCGACTATTTTCCTTCCGCAATAAAAACCAATCGCTCCGACATCGTGAGTTGCTATAATATCGTTTTCGTTTGTATTATTTTTTATCCAGAGTGCCGCAGCAACCTGCACGTCGTTGATATACTTGCACTCATTAGCATATTCGTTTTTATTTTCATAATATCCTTTCACCGAATAAATAATAATAACCGAAGATATAATTAAATATAACGCTATAGTAAAATTCCTGTTTTTTAAATACCCTCCTGCCAGTTTTATTAAATCCCGAAAACCAAGTCCCGAAACCAAAAAAAAGAAAGGAATAATCGGCATCATATATCTGCCGAACCTATGAGCATAGGGCATCTTATACCAGTAAACAAAAACCAGTGCAAGTGCAAATACAATATATAAAATATTCTGATTGTATTTTTTCTTAAATAAATCATAAAACATTTTCAAAACAGAAAACATAAATCCAATCATCACTATACCGTAAGCACCGGTTGTAAAGTATTGCCAGACTTCAACTTTCATAAAAACTCTTTACTCTTTGCAGAATAATAAACTATCTTTGCTGTGTATGTATTCGGCATAATCGAACCCGAAAGCATCAAATTCATTCCGAAATAAACCAGCACAATCGCACACGAAATTATCCCAATCTTAATTAATTCATTTTTGCTGAAAAGAGTAATGCTCTTATCTGTCTTTGCAAAATATCTTGCAAGGAAGTAGTCAACAGCTAAAGCCCCTATAAAAGTTACTCCATCCGGTCTTCCCCACATTATTAGCCCGAGAAAAATTGCAAACGGTATAGCTTTTCTTTTTTTATAAAAATATGCAGTCGCTAAAAGAATAAAAATAAACATCGTAGTTTCCATTCCCGATAAGGAAATGAAATTGAGCCATTTGTCAATCAAAAATATTCCCGTAAAAATCAAAGCATAATAATTCTCTTTATCGAATTCAACACTGCTTAATTTATAAAACGCAATTCCGGATAAAATTAAAAATGCTATTCCCAGAATATAGCTTAATACCATTTCGTTTTTCATTACGAAAAATCCGGCGGCAAGTATTAAAGTGTAAATTGGAGATGTCGAGCCTGCCGTAGCCATTTCGTTTTTAAAATATGAGAAGCTGTGGTAATCCACTAAATTTCTTGCAAATGTCAGATGAATCCATGGGTCATCGAGGGGAAACCCGAAACCGCTATTTTGCGTCTTTGCAAAGTTCAGATAGTAAAACGATAATCCGAACGAAACTATTGCTATTGCAATAATAATTAAGAGCTTAATGTTATTATTGGGTTCAAAAGGAAGTTCAAGATTTATTACTTCTTTTTGAGTCTGCTTTTTTTTGTCTTTTTTCTGTGCCATTGGCAAAAATACTTATTTATATTTGCTTTATCAATTTGGTTATTTTTTCTTCTTTCCCTTAACTTTTTCCTTGAAATTAACAATTATATTTTAGACATTTTAGCAGTCATTTATCTTATAAGTGTCAATTTATGAGAAAAACTTAAAAACCGCAATTATTTGTGTTTTTTAATTTTTCACTTGAAACTTTTCATAAATTATAATAGTTTATATTAACATCAATAGATATATATATCTCATCCGGTATACTTCTATAGTTTATTAAAATGTAAAATTGATTTATATAAATATTTACTGAATAATACCAAATTTTAAAACCACATATTAATTCTAACGAAAGGTAATGGAAATGATAGAAAAAAATGGCAAAAAAGACCATAATGTAAAAGAGACCTCCGATAAAGACAAAAATTTTGAGTTGCTTAAGACAAAAAAAGTAGCCGAGCTTATTCAAATCGCTAAAGAACTGAAATTAACCGGTTATAGCGATTTGAAGAAGCAGGAACTAATTTTTAAAATTATTGAAGCAACTAGTCAAAAAGATGGTTACGCTTTTGCCGCAGGTGTTCTTGAAGTATTACCTGACGGATATGGCTTTTTAAGGTCAACGGATTATAACTATCTACCCTCCCCGGATGATATTTACGTCTCACCTTCACAGATTAAAAAGTTTTCGCTTAAAACAGGTGATACAGTAAGTGGGCAGGTCAGACCACCAAAAGAAGGAGAAAGATTCTTTGCGCTTCTTAAAGTAGAAGAAGTTAATTTTGGCGACCCTGAACGAATTAGGGAAAGAATCATCTTCGACAACCTGACTCCTATGTATCCTAATAATCGTTTTATTCTGGAAACTGTCCCGCACGAATACTCAATGCGAATAATGGATTTGTTTACCCCCATTGGCAAAGGTCAGAGGGGGCTTATAGTTTCCCCACCGAAAAGCGGTAAAACTATTTTGCTACAAACGATAGCAAATAGTATTACCAGAAATCATCCGGAAGTACATTTGATAGTTCTTCTCATAGATGAAAGACCTGAAGAAGTAACGGATATGCAGAGAAACGTAAAAGCTGAAGTAATCAGTTCGACATTCGATGAACCGCCTGATCGTCACGTGCAGGTTTCCGAAGTGGTTTTGCAAAAAGCAAAAAGACTCACGGAAGCAAAAAAAGACGTTGTAATTTTGCTCGATAGCATCACGCGTCTGGCAAGAGCACACAATACTGTAATTCCACACAGCGGAAAAATATTATCGGGTGGTGTCGATGCTAATGCACTGCATAAACCTAAAAGATTCTTCGGAGCCGCAAGAAATATCGATGAAGGCGGAAGTCTTACAATCATTGCTACGGCTCTAATCGAAACCGGAAGCAGAATGGACGAAGTTATCTTTGAAGAATTTAAAGGTACGGGTAATATGGAAATCGTTCTGGATAGAAGACTTTCCGATAGAAGAATTTTCCCGGCAATTGACATTAACCGTTCAGGTACTAGAAAAGAAGAGCTTCTTCTCGACAATGATATGTTAAACAGGATGTATCTGTTGAGAAAAATAACATCGGATTTAAATCCCGTCGAAGCGATGGAGTTTCTCCTCGAAAAAATGCGCGGTACAAAATCCAACAAAGAGTTCCTTGCTTCTATGAATTCTTAAATAGAAATTATAGAACTTAATTCGATCTAATGAAAAAAGAAATTCTGATTAACTCCACTTCGGATGAAGTAAGGATAGCTATTACAGAAGACGGAAAACTAACTGAACTTTTTTACGAAAGTCCCGATCTTGGTCGTAACGTTGGCGATATTTACGTTGGTAAAGTTGCAAAAGTTATGCACGGCATAAGAGCGGCTTTTATCAATCTCGGCTTTCCGCAGGATGCTTTTCTTCATTTCT
>JBAZEQ010000137.1:0-7293 GCA_041653855.1 Ignavibacteria bacterium
ATAAATAGAACTTGCGGCTAATAAAAATAGTTAGACCGCTAATAAAAGACTTGTCATAAATTTTTATGCTCTATTATGAGACTTGCATTTTAACATAAAGGAATGACAGGGAGTTGTTTTTTTTATCTTTTCCCCTCCACTATTTTTATTTCCTCCTCTGTTAAGCCGTAGAGCTTATAGACTTCGGCATCTATTTGCCTGTCGAGGTTGGTACATCGGCGTTCGTAGTAGTCTTTGTCTCTGTCGGTTTTGGATTCGTAATCAAAATTGTTCATATATTTGTTCTTTAGTACTTTACAAAACAGATTCCCACCACAGTGAATTTTCAACTTCGTAACAAAGTAACCTCCTGAATTTAGTTTAAATTTTCAGGATTTGAAATGTAAATTTATCGTTTTATATGCAAAAATAATGATTAAGTTTGGTAACACACTGTTTTCATATACCCAAAATCTTCAAAAAATCAACATTTTTCAGGAAAACATCTATGTACTAAACGTGAAAACACTGTTGTACATTGTCAAAATAGGACAAAATAAATCGCTTATAACATATTGTTTATATGCTATTTATAATGCTATGGGAAACAAAAGTACTACAAAAGTACTACACTTTTTTTTTGTTTTTAATATTTTACACTTTTCATCATCCGTTTTCACTAATCATAATCATTATTTTTCTTGCTATCTTCCTTTTGAATTTTTATATTTAATTTATTGTTAAACTTATAATTGTAAATAAAATTCAAAAATTAATATGAAAATTATTGTTTGTGTTTCCTTAGTTCCCGATACTACGACTAAAGTGAAGATTTCCGATTCTAACAAAACAATTGATGAAACCGGTGTGAGTTTTGTAATCAACCCCTATGATGAATATGCAGTGGAAGAGGCAGTTCAGCTTAAAGAAAAAAATGGTGGCGAGGTAATTGCAATTTCCTTTGGTACAGACAAATACAAGGAAGCAATTAAAAAAGCTTTCCAGATGGGTGCTGATACGGGAATACTTATTAAATCGAGTGATGTGTTCGATTCTTACACGGTTGCAAAAAACCTTGCAGATGTAATTAATGAATTGCAACCCGATATTATTTTATTTGGAAAACAATCCATTGATTTCGACGGCTCGCAAATTCCCGCTATGGTCGGTGCATTGCTGAATTTACCTTCTGTGAATATTGTTACAAAACTAACTATTGCAGACGGTAAAGCAACTATTGAGCGTGAAATAGAAGGTGGTAAAGAAATTATAGAAGCAAACCTGCCCGTAATTATCGGAACTCAAAAAGGTATTAATAATCCTAGATACCCGAACCTGAAAAGCATTATGTCTTCGAAATCAAAGCCCATAGCGGAAAGGCAACCTACTTATACAGGTAATAAAATCGAAGTAATCGAAATGAATCTTCCAAAAGCAAAATCAAAAGGCAAGATTTTAACAGATGGTGCGGCAAGTGTCCCTGAACTCGTAAGACTTTTAAGAGAAGAAGCAAAAGTCATATAGAACAATTAAGTATAAGTTAAACAGAATAATTAATAAAAAAATAAAATTTAAAATGTCTAATAAAATTTTAGCCTATATTGAATCTAAAGATAATAAATTTAAAAATTCAGCATACGAGGTAATATCCGAAGCAAAAAAACTATCAGGTTTGCTTGAATGTGAATTCGATGTATTAACAATTTCTGATTCGAATAATCCCGGAATTAATAATCTTGGCGAATATGGAGTCAAGAAAATAAAAATCGTTGATGAAAAAAAACTGAATAATATTTTCGGAAGTGATATTAAATATTCATATTCTGCGATAGCTAAAGTTATTAGTGAGACAGCATCGAGCGGTGGATATAATATAATATTATTATCCGCAACTTCATTTGGAAAAGAAATTGCACCTGCAATTTCGGTTAAAACAGATTCTGCGTTTTGTCCTGACTGCATTGATATCAAAATCAGCGATGGAAATATAATAGCTACCAAGCCTGTATATGCTGGAAAAAGTTATGTGGATATAAAATTCAATTCAGATAAGATATTACTAACATTAAGACCAAATGTTTTTAAATCAATAAAAGCAGATTCTGAAAATATCGAAATAGAAAATATTGAAATTAACTCTTTAAATATTTCACAAAGCGATTTTAAAACCGCAATAAAAGATGTTATTATAGCATCTGAAAAATTGGATGTGGCTGAAGCAGACAGAATAGTATCAGGAGGAAGAGGATTAAAAGGACCGGAAAATTTTAGTTTGATAGAAAACTTAGCAGCTTCAATCGGAGCAGCAATAGGTGCATCACGTGCAGTAGTAGATGCTGGCTGGCGACCGCATTCGGAGCAGGTTGGTCAGACAGGAAAGACAGTATCTCCGAGTTTATACATTGCATGCGGAATAAGTGGTGCAATTCAGCATTTAGCAGGAATGTCTTCATCAAAATGCATTGTAGCTATTAACAAAGATAAAGATGCTCCGATATTCCAAATTGCTGATTTTGGTGTAGTTGGAGACGTTTTTGAAGTGTTGCCGGTTTTAACTGAAGAGTTTAAAAAATTGACTTAAATATTTACCTTTAATCTTTTATTTAATTATCATATTTTTATAAGGATTGAAACTTTATACGATTAAAGCTTGTATAAAATATAGAATGACATAAAAAACAAACAATGCAAGAAGATAGAGAATTAATACAGGTAGATATTTTCGGATTATCGCTTTCTTCCACAGTTAGCGGTGGAGGGTATGCTATTATCTTAAAGGAAGTTGGAGGAGAAAAAAGATTACCTATTATTATCGGACAATTCGAAGCTCAGGCTATTGCACTTGAACTTGAAGGTATAAAACCGCCTCGTCCGTTAACGCATGATTTATTAAAAAATATCATAGAATCTTTAGGTTATAATGTGGATAGTGTTATTATTTATGAATTGAGAGATTCTACTTTTTATGCAAAAATTAAATTCGATATTCCAACGATTGATGATATAGATGCTAGACCTTCAGATGCTATCGCTGTTGCACTTAAATTTGGCGCACCTATTTACATAGCAGGAAGTATTATGGAAGAAATCGGATTTATTCCTGAATATGAAAATAAAGAGGAAGTATCAAAAGAAAATATTAATATTAATAAAATTGAAAAGCAAATTTCCGGTTCTAACGAACCTGAATCTGTTGAAAAAAAATTAGAGCAATTAAAAATAGACCTCGATACAGCTGTCTCAATGGAAGATTATGAAAAAGCCGCTGTGTTAAGGGATGAAATTAAAAAGTTAGAAATATCCAATCTAAATTGATTAATTTTTATTAATTTATTTTAAATAAATGAAAAAAATAACCCTAAGTTTCATCTTAATTTTTGTTATTTCCATACCATCTTTGTATTCACAATACAAAACACAAATATTAAAACAAAATCAAAACATTGAAAGATTTAATAATTATCAAAAAATAAACAGCTTCACACCATCGGTAGGTCTTGGTATTCAGGCTGGTTTCGCAAGATTCGAAAGCACAGGTTTGGGTGTAGGTATGTTTGCTGAAATAAAAACGGAAAGTTTTTCTCTTGTTCCAATGGCATATTACTGGAAAGTTGACAAAATGAATAACTTTGAAATGTGCGGATTAGCAAGATTAAGATTCAGTACAGGTAGTATGGAACCTTATGTCGATGGAGGAATCGGCTTAAATTTCCTGAATGATAAAAGAGACCCGACCAGTGAAAAGAATGATACAAAAATCGGACTTGATTTAGGCGGAGGTATTGATTTCGTTGGCGTAGGAGCAAATTACTCACTTTTCTTCGATGCAAAGTATAAAATAATAGTTGGTGATCCGAATATTAAAGGTGTGATTTTTGGCGGTGGAATAAAATTTAGTCTGTAAATTGTTTTCTTAAATTTTTAAGCGTAAAAGGGTTTTTTCTTTTACGCTTTTTTTATTATATCTTATGAAAAATTTATTATTGGATATCGGAAATTCGAGTATTAAGATTGCTTTGATTTCTGGAGAAAAAATATTTAAAGTAAAAAGATACAATTATTTGAAAGATAATTTTGAAAAAACTTTAAGTAGAATACTAATATATAAACGGAACGAATTCGAATCAATCGGGGTTTCCTGCTTAAATATTAAATACCAAAAAATTTTATCTAAGATTATTAAAAAGAAATATTCTATTAATCCTTTTTTTGTTAAATTTAATAATCATTTACCAATTAAGCTGAAATATGAAAAATCTCTTGGTAATGACAGAATTTGTTCAGCCGTTGCAGCTTCCGCAAAATACAAAAGTAAAAATAGCATTTTGATTATCGATTTTGGAACGGCAACTACGTACAACCTGATAATAAATAAAGTCTTTATAGGTGGTTTAATAACACCCGGTATTTTAACATCTCTTCAATCATTAAATAGTAGAGCTAATCTTCCACTTGCAGATTTAACTAATATTAACAAACTGATAACGAATAAAACAAAAACAAATATACTTTCCGGAATTATTCACCAAAGTCTTTTTACAACAGAAACAATTATTAAAATGCTTAAGAAGAATTACAAAAATTTATTCGTAATAGCTACTGGAGGTTTGGCAGAATTAATTTGTAAAAAGAGTTGTTTAATAAATAAAATCGAGGATAATTTAGTTTTAGAGGGTATAAATTATATAATAATGCATAATAAATAATCCAATTGAAATTATTCGATAAAAATAAATTGAAGATATTCTGGTCATTCTCGCAATCAGGAAATATATGGAAATTTATATTCGGCGGAGATAAATATATCATAGGTGAGACAAGAGATACTATCAACAAAAAATTATACTTATTTTCACTCGATTTTAATACAGGAAAAGTTTTTTTACGAGACCATACATTCGAATCGGAAAATTTCTGGGTTTCAATCGAAGGGGCAAATGAAAACATATTCTTTCTTGGAAGATTCGAAAATCCCAAACTCCCCTACCAAAAAAATATAATTGCACTAGATATAGAAACAGGCCAAAAAGTATGGGAAAACGATAAATATTCTTACTTACTAAATACGGATAAACAGCTTTTCGGAATAAAAAAGAAATTCGAAAGTAATGAGATTTCTGAAATTGATATAATGACCGGTCGTAATTTAAAAACCCTATCAGAAGATGAGCATCTTACTGTATTTGAATTAAGAAACAATAATGAAGATTTTTTATATGAAAACTCAAATTATCCGATTAAATATATTAAAAGCGATACCGAAGATATCGTAAACAATGCATTTGCTTTAATTTTCAATAAAGAGAAGAATGTTCACAATATTGAATATATAAAAAAAGGCTCATTGCTTATTTTCAACTACTATATTAATTTGGCTGTTGATTCACATAATAACGAAAGAATATTATACGAAAACAAATTTATGATTTACGATATGATGAAAGAGAGTGTTTTATTCGAAGATATTTTAAATAGAAAAACTAATTATTGTGTTCCTGATAATTTTTTTATTAAAAATAATTATTTGTTTTATTTGAAAGAAATGAATTTACTAAATTGTATTAAATTGAATTTAGAATAGTTAACATATAAAATGAAAATTGTTACACACGAAATACAGAAAAAAACAAAAGGAAATTGTGATATTATAGATATTACGAACAATCTTAATGAAATAATTATGAAGTCGGATATTAAAGATGGAATATGTACGGTTTTTTCTGTAGGTTCAACTGCCGGCATTACTACAATAGAATATGAACCCGGTTTACTGAAAGATATTCCAAAATTGCTCGATAAACTCATCCCTTCTTCTGTAAGATATAATCACGATGACACATGGGGAGATGGAAACGGGCATGCACATTTAAGGTCGGCATTATTTAAAACATCTTTGACTATTCCCGTTGTTAAAAGAGAACTGACACTTGGAACCTGGCAACAGGTCGTACTTATTGATTTCGACAACCGTAGCAGAACAAGGAGAGTTGTAGTACAAGTCTTAGGTGAATAAAAGATAATTTAAATAAAAATTATTTTTTAATTAAATATTAATTTTGTGATTAATACAATTGCGTTTTCATTATTATTAGTAGTATCATTCGGATTTTTTAGTTATTCGATTAAAAATATTATTTCGTACCTCAAAATAGGTAAACCTGAAAACAGGTGGAATAATTTTGGACAAAGAATTATTAATATAATCAATATTGCCTTCCTGCAATCCAAACTATTCAGAAGTAAATTAGCCGGATTATTACACGCATCGATTTTCTGGGGTTTTTGTGTTTTACTTCTATTGGTTATCGAAGGATTAATAGAAGGATATTTTCACAATTTTTCTTTTGCATTTCTTGGTAAATTTTTTTCCATAATAACTATTACACAGGATATATTTGGTTATATTGTATTAATTACAGTTACATTTTCATTATTTCGAAGATATATTGGAACACCAAAAAGATTAAATGATAAATCGTCAAGACCCGATGCAACATTTATATTGGTTCTAATTTTGCTTGTTATGATAACAATGATTGGAATGAATATAGAAAAAGTTTTATTGGGAACAATAAGAGGAGCTAGACCAATAACCATATATTTTGCTGGAATTCTTAATATCGAAGGTTCTGAAACTTTCTATCAGATTTTCTGGTGGACTCATAATATTTTGGTATTAGGATTTTTAAATTATCTTCCATATTCAAAACATTTTCACGTCCTTTCATCTGTTCCCAATACCTTTCTATCAAATTTTAAAATTGATAGAAAAAACATATTAAAACCCATTAATTTCGAAGATGAAAGTATTCAACAATATGGTGCAAAAGACATAGAAGATTTAACATGGAAGCAATTATTAGACGGATATACCTGCACTGAGTGCGGAAGATGTACAGAAGTATGCCCTGCAAATGGCACAGGAAAAATATTAAATCCAAAGAAAATAATTACGGATATTAGAAAAAGAACGATGCAAAAAGGTCCATTGTTAATAAAGAAAATTGAAGATAATCTAATACTTGATAAATCACTTGTGCACGATTATATAACGCAGGAAGAGTTATGGGCTTGTACAACCTGTGCCGCCTGTGTTGAAGAATGTCCTGTTATGATAGATCATATTACTTCCATCGTGGAACTTCGAAGAAATTTAACCATGATGGAATCATCTTTTCCTCTTGAATTAAACACCGTTTTTAAAAACTTAGAAAATAATGAATCACCCTGGGCATTCGGTGCAGAATCAAGAAACGAATGGATAGAAGAATTCATAGAAGAAACAAAAAAAGAAAATATAAAAAGTTCGTTAAC
>JBAZEQ010000138.1:0-7258 GCA_041653855.1 Ignavibacteria bacterium
GACTTCCAGTGTATATTCTGAGTATATGTTGGTTCTTTGAGGAATCGAATTTGAATCTCTTCACCTTCTTCAAAGGATCTGAAGCGAGGCTTGAAAGGGATTGGTTTCTCGATTGTCATAACGATTCTTTCCTAGTGTAATGGCTTCGATTGAATTCGGTGTATGAGTTGGATTCTTCATCGAAATCGTGAGGGATGAATACCAATGGCTTTCCCATGTGCTGATTGAAGAACAATCGGAGGAGTTCCATTGTCTCTTCTTCGCCAGTATAAAGAGCTTCGCATCCTCCGAATCCTTGTCCAATCCAAACATAGAGCTTGGTTTCGCGGCAGGCTACTATATAAGATGTACTCATCATACCTCCGAGATGAACCTACTCACAGTAAGATACTATAGATTTCGCCTACAGTCAACTAAAAAGGAATGTCGTCGTCTAGTTTTTTGGCGAAGTCAGCGTCTTCTCGTGCTATATCTCTGAGCTTATCGGCTAGTTCCCATAAACCATCTGGTCCGTATTTCGATAAGAGCGCCTCGAAATCAAACTCTTCAAACTTACGAGGTTCGGTTTGAGCTTGATCGAATTTACGCGAGTTGGTTACCCAGAAATCATCCATTACTTAACATCTCCTTTTGAAGTTTGTCGAGTTCTTCGTCCGACAATGTCTCCATCGTTTCGAAGAACTCTTTAGTATTAGCCATGTACAATGAGGACTCGCCTGAAATACAAATATGAGATGCATAACTTTTCATTGTTACATGAAAGTCAGTACATAGCATTTGAATTGCAGTGTCACTGTCAACTTGAATTAATGAGTTCATCTGATAATCTCCCCTAACCTAATCAATTCTTCCTCATAGTATTCTCTGAATTCAAGTTTCGTATCGTAATCGCCATTCGTAAATTCGCCCCATATTTCTTGCATTGCGTCAACTGCTTCTGGAGAAGCTGAGTTCATTTTCGATTTTAATCCACCATAAAATGGATAATCAAAATCTGGATAGAATCTCAGATATTCTCGGTGCTTCCATAGATGGTCAATTATCTGGTTGAGTTTCTTTCTAGTCATTAAAATATCCTTGTTAGAATGACAAGAACTCCAGCCACTAGTAGCAGGAATATCATGAGAGCAGTCCAACCTTCATTTGCCATTCTTGCGGCAATAGTTATATCATTTCCACATCGAACACATTTATTGTTTGGTGTTGAAATTGATACTCTAATCTTACAATTAGGACATGTGAATGGATATTCGTATCTAATTCTAGACATTGTCCTTATATTCCGATAAAGGTGAGTGAGGAGCGCATAGAAATGGAGATGGGTAAAGAGTTGTAAGCACTTCACTATTTGAAATTTCAGGTAATGACTTCATCATTTGAGTGATGCATTCAGTACTTGGATGGTATGTATTATGATCTACTTTAACTGTTCCGCATGGATATATGGAACTCTCTAGGTCGTCAGATTCCGTTCCGCAGAAAGGGCACTTATTCATTTACTCAACTCCAATATGAAATCAGTAAGAGCCATTCGATAGTGGACTTGCTCAGGCTCTGAATCGTCAATCAATTCATTTGCAAATGTTATTGCACTCGAAACTGAGATCGTATGCTTAGAATCTAATAGTTCTTCCAATGCTATTGAATATAGTAGTTCTAAGATTGCGCCTCGATATTCCGATTGGTGTTCATCTGGCTTAATAGTTTCGCAAATGGCTTGTATTTTATCCAAGGCATTATCTACTTCGGGTGTATTCATTTGATAATCTCGCACCTACGAACAATTCCATTGGAATCCCCGTCTGCTAAGATTTCCTTGATTTCGAATACATAGGGTAGATACCTGAAATTGAATAGGATAGTACCGTATGTATTTGGAGTTATTGCAGTAGAGCCAGCCTTGAAATGGATGGTGAGTCTATTCCCACACATATCATACTGCTTAATTTCCCATCCATTTGCCAGATTGATATTGGCTAGATGGCACTCAGAATGAGTTTCGATCACGATCTTCATGTGGGTTTCCTTGGAGGTTGTCTAGCGTAAAATACTATGCAGACTCTTGTACGTCAACTATCTTGATTCTTGTAGGATCTAGCACCACATAAATGCGGCCTCTGTGATTGATGTCATTTGCGACAAACCCATCGACTCCGCATTTCAGGAATAGTTTACTCGCACTCTCATCTCCAATAATGTCTTTTGTGATGTTGTATAGTGAGTCGGCTGAAATCGTTTCGTTGTATTGATCGAGTTCTTCAATCAGTTTCTCAGCATCTGAATCATGTCCTAGATTTGCCAATTCATTTGCGACTTTGCGGTATAGGTGTTCGTCTACATTGTCATCCCACTCAATGAAGGTCATTAGTGATCTAGGTAATTTACACTCGTAGATGTAAGATTCACCGCCTTCTGCGTAGTATGTCGCAAGATCTACGTTATCGGTGAGGTAAATACCAAATCCAAATTTGTTTAGGTTCTGCCCTAAATTGGAATGACCTAATTCGAATCGAGTAAATCGCTGACTGGAGCCATGATATAGAGTTTCTGGGATCATGTCACCGTCAAGAGCTTCAAAAATGTAGTTACGATAGACGAATTTGCGCATTGAAATATTTATCGTTCTCCTTTTTCGATTTCGTCTGCTAGTGTAAGTACTTCAGGTCCGTGTATTAGAGCTAATTCGTATACTCGTTCTTCTGGCGTCATTCTATCCCATCGCGCTTGCTCTAGCTTCCATATTTCTGCATTACTTGGGCGTGATTTATTAATCAATATGGGTAGATTTAAGTATTTTTGCTTAGATTTCTGTATAAGATTCTTTGATTAGTTTCAGCAACAATTCACCGAACGGAATATGATCTGAAGTGTAGTCTAGTGTTTCAGGAGTGGAACTTGCAATAGTTGCAATCTCAAGTAGAGAATACTCTCCAAAAGATTTGATTGGCTTGTCAGTTGACATTCTAATCAACCGACCAAAATCCAATCTGAATCTATGTTGGAATACTTTAGGATCATTGTAATGAACTAGAAACTTAACACCTCGGATAATCATTTCTTCGTTCATTGTTTGAAGTCCGGTGAGAACTTCATCATAGCTTGTAGGATTCATTATCGGCACATCTCCATTGAATTAAAGTCGAAACGAATAGAATATGGAATTGTTTCACCATATCCATATTTCACGCCAATAGTCTTTCCGTTATTGAATGAGTATGTGACATAGTACCCACCTTGAACAAATTCTTGGTTTTGCTTGCTACCGTATTCACAGTATGCGTTAGCCATGCCACAGAGAACAACAACCAAACAGAACATTTTCTTCATCTCAATCTCCAGTGTTTATGTTTTAGTCAGCCACTCGATTACGAATACCAATTCGGTATACATTATTCGAGATCATGTTATTGTGTCCTGATACAATACGCATCAAATACACCCCAGTTGGAACTTTCACGCCATTCTTAGCATACCCATTGAAATTGATATATTGCTTATTAGTTGACGATTTGATGACATATGTGCCTGAAGTTACAGCTACACCTAGATTATCATATACATAAACTTCAACATCAATGTCGGTATTAGTCTCAACTTCAACACTTGGACTATTTCCACTGCGTTCTGAGATAGTGACTGGATTATCGCTTGTTGATGACCCTATAGACGTAAATAGCTTCTCGCTATACTTAGCAAAGGTTCCGTCCTTACAAGTATTAACAGTATCATGTTGAATGATGTTGAAAGTGTCGATCTTGTATAAAGTATCGGTGATAGTCTTGATGATAGTGTCATGCTGAATTAGCTTCAGAGTATCAATGATGATTTGGAGATTAGTCAATGTGAGTGTATCGTGGATTTTCAATACACTCTGATATACGGTATCTACTTTCTTAATAGTATCAACTTTCACAACTTTAATAGTGTCTTTTCTAATGACAGTATCTATCTTAATAATAGTGTCGGTCTTCAACGCTAAGTATAATGTATCATGTGTTACGACACCTGCAAAATAGTAAGAAGGTCCCGCAAATCCAGTTTGCCAGATCAGTTCTCCGGGACGATTCATAACATTTACACTATACGCTTGATCCATGTCACCGCACATTTTAGTATGCCCTGACGCATCCAAGACTACAGGATTAGTCATTGGGGTGACACCTGCATCATGATACACTGAAATAGGAGTAGTGGTCATCGGATAGTAGAAATAGACCATTCCACCACTTAAAGGGCGACCAGACCAATCAAAATACTGCTTTTCGATGCAGTTCCACTTCACACCAAACAGCGAGATCAAAAGAATAACCAGATTCATAGACACCTCGACAAGTTAAATGTGATTAGTGACTTTTACAGACATCTTTATATAGTGAGTAGTGAAGGTCAGTTTGAGTTTGTCCGAATTCGCCAACCCCAACCAAAGTGGAGATAGGTTCCCATCCGCCATCAACAAGGTAGTGCTTCTCAGGTCCACCGTTCCACGATTCGTATTGGTCGGTTGAAATGGAAGTCTTCTTCTTGCAGTCGATTTTCATTGTTTCGATAGTGTAGTGGTCGGGATGAACTTCAACATAGTTCAGGCTGACAATTTTCTTTGACTTGTTCGTAATCTTGACCAGAGTGCGAGTTTCGTGATTCCATCCAAACAAGGTGTATCCTTCAGCCTCAAACCCAAGTCGATGTTCGTAGCGATAGTCAGACCAGTAAGGATTATCTTCATGTTCCTTGCCGAAGGAAGTGCTGACAGTGAGCATGGTCAAGAGTGCGAGAAGTTTCTTCATGATATATTCCTTTTATTAGTGGTTGGAGATTGCCATGATTCCAAGCAATCCTAATAGAATCATTCCAGCCTCTTCGTCATCCAATTCTTGTAAACAAGTGTGGTTATTACGAATTGCTTGTTTTTTGAAATAAATTGCCGCACTATCTCGACTAGATCCCCCTAGTTTAGCACGAATTCCAATATATTGTTGGTATCGCTCAACAGGAACATCCTTACAAAATGTATTTTTGATTCCACTCTCATCGTTTGCTTCAAAACACCCAACCAAAGGGATCATCAGTAGTGTAAGTAAAAATTTCTTCATGGTGTGTCTCCTTGGTGAAATTTGGTGGCGACCTGTAGAGAAGATACACCGAAAATCTGGAAATGTCAAGTAGTTTTGCTCAAGTTTGCCTAGTTTTGCGTAGATTTATTGGAGCAGCTACTAACCCTTTAAGATACCATACCAATCCTGTAGGATATGCGAATGCGTCTAATTGTTGCGTTATTCCCTTGAATGATGTCAGTTGTTCGAAATCTTCCGCAAGTTCTGGATATTCTTCCAATACCTTTTTAGCTTGGCTAATGCCTTCGATTATCTGAGGGATTGCATCTTCGTTGAGTATTCTGTACATTCTATTTCCTATTCGAGTCGGGTGATTTTCCGGAAATCTGTATTAATTGATTCGCCTACTTTCAAGGTGAGTACATGCTCTTGCCAGAACCATCGGTCATCCATTGTAGATCCGGGTGTTGTAGTCTCACTCGTAAGCCATGTTGGGGCATCTAATTCAGTGAAGATTTGAATGTCATCTAGGAAATGTAGATGTCTCATTTCAAATTTCAGTGGAGGTGTAGTAATTTCGTTTTGTGTTCTGAAACACAATCTAGACTGCATGACTTTATTTCGGGAACGATATGTTCTCGTTCCGCATGGGAACATGTCCCAATCTAAACTCCACTCAGGTGATGGGCCTGTTGCATTGCACAGTGGGCAAGTTACTTCAGTCATGCTAGTTTCCTACAGATCGAATGGTCTATTCAGTTGTTCAACTGAAGGGCGAAGACTTCGTTCTTCTGCTCTCATTCGTTCATTTTGTTTCTTGATCGATTGACCATGTTTCGCCCAGAAGTCATCTGAGTATTTTTGTCGGGCCATTATGTCGAGAGCTTCCTTTATGAAAGCAAAATCGATTTTCTCTGATTCACTCATGTTACTTATCCTATATGTCGAATGGCCTGTGCATCATTTCCCATGAAGGTCGAAGACGACGTTCTTGTTCAGTAAATCGTTTATTTTCTTCATTAATGGACTGAGCAACATTATTCCAAAATTTATCTGAGAACTTATGACCTCGCGCCTTTCTAAGCGCCTCGCCTAAAGGGGATTTTGATTTCTCAGAGTCACTCATTATTAAGGATCTTCATATTCGGGGACAGGGATCTCCAATGTAGTGGCGAATCCATGAAATCTAGCATCTTTATAACACACATTACTAACTGTCATGGCATTTGGTGCTCGTGGATTCAATTTCGCCACTTGTATCATTGGACTTTCTCTTTTAATAAGTAGATAACCAATTACAACGTAATCAGGATGTTCTTTCTGACAATGGATTCCTACAAGTCCACCAATAGGAAATGCCTTGGAAATCAAAGCTCTAAGTTCATTTCGCTTGTCTTCGATTTCTCTATTCAATTTTTCCATATCAGTCAACCCTTTTACGGTGTCGTTGATCTTTTTTTTCCTTAATCTCTCAAGAATACCAAACATGTTATTTCTCCTGTTGAAGATTATTGCTCACCCCACAATATTTCAGTGTGGGTTTTACTCCCCTTGACAATTGACTTGTTCAGTGTGTCGTATATTTGGAATCCTCCTATACAAGACCAATCATAACTCTCAATGAATTTAATACATTCTTTAAGATCATTGGAAGTCATTTGAAGATCATCCATGCCACCGCATGGATAATATGATTCAAATACGAATACGAAATATTGCAGGTTTAGATCATACATTATTATTCTCCGCATAGTATTCGTCGTATTGCTCATATGTATTGTCTTTATGTTTTTTAGACATTATTTCCTCCTGAAAGGCCAAACACCTTCAAATTCACGAATTTTGATTGCCCTACCTCGACAAATACAATTAGGCGGCTTGTTTGGGGTTGTTGTGTAATGCCATACTGTATCACATACAGGGAAATCCACATACCACAATTCGTATCGTCCACCTCTGAGTCTTTGTGTTAGTGCCGAAATGTCAATAATTCCACAGGAAATCAATCCAAGAAATAGGAATAATCCGCACCCTATGAAATACAGCCATATAAAGATGTCTCTCATCCCATTACCCACCAGTCATCATTCTCGAACAGTTCCATCATTGCTATTTCATCTTCCAATGTCTGTTCGAGATATTCTTCAATGTAGTCCAATGGTTCCACCTTAAAGGTCCAGTGATTGACTTCCTTGCCATTTTGGACA
>JBAZEQ010000139.1:0-7258 GCA_041653855.1 Ignavibacteria bacterium
AAAATTCAAAGTGCAGAACCACTTCCCCATAAACAATGTAACATTGGATGGGCAGACATATTATTTCCAGCAGGACTTCGAGTCAAAAATATTTGTAGACGGACTGAAGATGAGCCTTGGAGTCGGATACTACTTTTAACAAATAACAAATATCAAATAGCAAATAACAGCTTTTCATTAATTAGCTCCGAAGGAGCGACCTGTTTGTAGACAAATTCATCACGCTAATTAGCTCCGAAGGAGCGACCTGTAGCAAATATCAAATAGGTAAAACCAAATAATAATTAATAAAAATTAATTAATAGGAAACTTTGTCATTTCTGCTTAGGCGGGAATCCAGAAAATATTACCACAGAGGGCACAGAGTATACACTGAGAAACACAGAGTAAATAAACAATACATTTTATTATAGATTTTTAGTATTATCTGGTCGAAAGTGCCGGACTTTTTATGATTTCTTATGAAAATTGCTTTTTGTGTTTCCCAAAAGGTATCTCTAACTACTAATAATATATACGGGTAACAAGGTCAGGGAAACGGTATCATAATTTAGCATTTTTAAATTACTGTTTTTTTATTCGGTTAATATTTTCGTAACGTTTCCGTGTTACTCACGTTTCTCCTGTTACTATCGTTGCCGGCATAAGGTCGATTTTATTATACCATTTTATGCCAAAGAACGATAGCCATAATAATATATGGCATATCTTTTAAATAGTCAATGCTAAATTTTAGATGGTATCCCGATAAAACGGGATGCAAAGAACGCAAATGTTAAATGAAGAACATTTGCTACAGAGATTCATCCGTCACTTTGTATCTCCGACAGAGAAGACACGGAGAAACACAGAGGATGATTGTTCGACACTGATGGACACAGAAAATTATGATTTTATTTATTTCTTATCCTTTGCTTTTCGAGCAAACTCTAAATTTTCTGCTACGGTTTTTGTATCCGGGTGATTTTCTCCTAAAAATCTAATACAAATTGATAGGGCTTTTTCATAATATTCAATTGCTTTGTCGTATTCTCTTTTACTATCCCAAGCTAAACCGATGTTATTGTATCGGATTGCAATTTTGGGATGCTCTTCACCGTGAAACTTTTTATCAATTGCCAGAGCTTTTTCGTAGAATTCAATTGCTTTGTCGTATTCTCCTTTACTATCCCAAGCTGAGCCGATATTGTTGTAACGAATGGCAATATTTGGATGCTCTTCACCGTGATATTTTTTATCAATTGCTAACGCTTTTTTGTAGAATTCAATTGCTTTGTCGTATTGTTCCTTGCTGTAATACGCCAATCCGATGTTGTTATAACGAGTGGAAATTTTGGGATGCTCTTCACCGTGATATTTTTTATCAATTGTCAACGCTTTTTCGTAGAATTCAATTGCTTTGTCGAATTCACCTTTACTATACCAAGCTGAACCTGTGTTGTTGTAACGAATGGCAATACTTGGATGCTCTTCACCGTGATATTTTTTATCAATTGCCAGAGCTTTTTCGTAGAATTCAATTGCTTTGTCGTATTCTCCTTTACTATTCCAAGCCAATCCAATGTTGTTGTATTCAGTGGCACTTTCGGGATGTTCTTCTACATAAAATTTTCTATAAATTGCTAATGCCTTTTCATAATATTTAATTGCTTTGTCGTATTCTCCTTTACTATCCCAAGCTAAACCGATGTTGTTGTAATCAATGGCAATATCGGGATGCTCTTCACCGTGGAATTTTTTATCGATAGCTAATGCCTTTTCATAATATTTAATTGCTTTGTCGTATTCTCCTTTACTATCCCGGGCTGAACCGATGTTGTTGTAGCGAATGGCAATATCAGGATTCTCATCACCGTGGAACTTTTTATCTATGGTTAATGCTTTTTCGTAGAATTCAATTGCTTTGTCGTATTCTCCTTTACTATCCCAAGCTAAGCCGATGTTGTTTAATAAGGTAGCTTTTTGCGAACTATCTTCTTTCTCTATTTCCAAAGCTTGTGAATAATAATTAATAGCATCATTATAATATCCTACTGTATCACTTAAAAATCCTGCCTGGTTAAGGTAAAGACTATTTGTCGGTTGAATATTTGCTGCGAGTTCGAAAAAGTGAAGTGCATCAGTGAACTGTAACTGTAAATTCTTTATTTTTCCAATTTGATAGAAAGTATCAGCTACATCACCAATTTTTTCTTTCGCAGATTCTTTTAAAAATTCTTCTGCTTCCCGGTAATTTCCTTTTTCCAATTCTTCGAGTGCTTTTCCTTTTAATTTATCATTATGCTTTTCTTTTTCTAATTGATTTTCTAGTTCTTGTTTTTCTTTTGCAAGTTTATCTTGTAATGTTTCATCATTTTTAACCTGTTCTTTAAGTTGTGATATTTGTTTTTCAAATTTTATTATTAAGTCCTCATCCTTTGGAGATATACTTTTTTGCTCTTTCAATCTTTTTATTTCCTCTTCCTTTTCTGCGAGCATTCGGATAAGTTGAGATTCGTTAGCACTCATTGACTTTATACTTTCACTCATATATTCCATTGGAAGACTCTGTTCGGAATGATTTACAATACTTACAGATTTTGAATTTTCTACTTTAATGATTTTTTGTGTATTTTCTTTTCCATCTTGTGAGGCACTTACACCGGAGATTTCTTTATGGGCATGATTTGTGGTCTTGCCATCATTCTTTTTTTTGAAAAAAATAAAATAGGCAGGTATACCGAAGATAACGGCAAGGATTGATGGAATTGTCCAAGCTCTTTCATTCCAGATAAAATCCAAAATGTCATTTAATAAAACTATGATTAGTTCCATAATGTACAAAAAAGAATTACCGAATATTTTATTGATTGTCAGAAATTAAAGAATATTAATTTTTGAAAAAGGGTATAAAAAAATACCCTTTAGAATTCTGAATTATAAATTCTTAATGAAAAACTTTTGAGCCACAGATTCACAGATTTTTAAAAAAGACTGGTTACTACGCTGCCCGCCAGAGGCGGATTTTCAAGAGCGTAGTAACCAGATGAACCAGAAACCGTTGAAACGGTTAGATTAATTTTTCAATAAAAAACCCACGGATGAATCCGTGGGCTGAACTTGGTTTCTACTGGATTCCTGCTTCCGCAGGAATGACAAAAACGCTTTTCCGCCACGGCGGACACCCTCCACGGCGGGTCTTAGACAAAGAACGTGCTTACTTCACCGCCACTCTCACGCCTTCGGAGTGGGAGCTGAATTCGGGGGCGTACATACATTGTATAGATGTTATGCCGTTCGAGAAATCTCCCGTGTTTGTAACTCTGAGCGAATATTCGAATACATACGTTCCTTTTGACAGCCAGCCGAAGAAGAAATTAGTCGAAGCATCACGAGTGGTCTCGTAATATCCGAGTCCGCCCTGATATTTATATTGCGAAATTACATTCAGAGGCTCGAAGCAAGCGGCTCTCATATCTTTCATATGAACGTATTCCATATCTCTATCTACACGGAGTTCAATTCTGACTTTTACCAAATCTCCGATTTTAAGATTTGTATTATCATTAATCGGAGTTATAACCGGACCTGTAGAAGTATTTTCCTGCAGGAAGAGTTTTTTATCGAGTTTCAATGGTGTTTCTGCACGTGTGATTTTATCGAGTTGCTCGAAGTACTGCCAATACAATGCACCCCAGCTTACGCCTTCATTCTTTTTGGTTACGGTTACATTTCCCATTTCAGGTTTGATTTCATCATAATACCACGCTGTTTTAAAATATCCCGTTCCTGCTTCCACCTGAACATCGGGCAGGTTTTTCGGGTCAATTTTTTGACTGCCGAGTGTAATATCAACCATTACTTCCGTAGCGAGCCAGTCAGTACCTTTCAGAAGCAAAGCGTAGCATGCTTCCGCAGTGGCTTTGGTGGTTTTCCAATTCTGAGTTTGCTTTTGTTTCAGCAGCCATACTTTGAGTTCATCGACTGCGTTATTATCTTTTGCAACTTCATCATACACTTCAACAAGTAATGCCTGAGTTTCGATTGGAGCCTGATACCAGAACCAGCCCGATTCATTATCTTTCCAGTACATTCCGAGTTCATCGTGATGTATTGCATTTTCGTTAAATGATTTTACAATCATATTCGGAACGGATGTATTGCCGTACCTGTACAATGCAAGTGCCATCATACCCTGCAGATGGCGGTTGTTATCGAGCCAGTATTTTTCTGCCTGACCTTTGAAGTAAGCGAATGCTTCTTTAGTTTCATCGGGAATCGGAATATCAGTGAAGTAACTTCTTGCATATAAGTAATCAATATTAATTTGCCAGAGATGATTATCCGACATTTTAATTTTACCTTCACGTTCAAGTTCGAGTAAATAATTGTAATCATTTTTCAACATCAAATCCATATACCTGACTCCATTCGTAACCATATTCCAAACTGTATTATCTTCACGGATTTTTTTAATACCAAGATGGTCGAGATGTCCGAATCCTTCCACAATATATTGAGTGATGTATCTATCTTCGGGCATACCGTCGAACCATGGCCAGCCGCCGTTTGAATATTGCATCTTGCTTAATTTTGTAACAGCTATATCGAGTTCTTTTGTCATCCTGTTGATTTCGAATAGTACACCAACTCGTCTTTTTCTTTCGCCTTCATCCTTCGCTTCATTTACCCACGGAGTTTCTTCGAGCATAACGGATTTAAGCTCTTCATTTTTATCGAGATTCGATAGCAATGCATTCGGCTGGTATTTTGCCCAGGTATCGAATACTTCTTTAATCTTTGGATTTGAATTTGCAATGTGAGATGCTATGCTATTTGCATAAATTCTGCTGAATGTATTTTCTGCACATTCCCACGGATACTCCATAAGGTAAGGCAATGCCTGAACAGCGTACCAAGCGGGGTTGGAAGTGAACTCAAGAGTTAATTTATAATTTGTAAGTGTTGTGGATTTATTATTTGCAAGTTTATCGAGCGTAAAATTTTTCGTTTGATTCGACCTGATAGGCAGAGGCAGAGTTTCCGTAACGAGCATTCTGTTTGTCAAAACAGGTAAAGTATTTTCTTCACCATCTGAGAAGTTATCCGCTTTGGCTACAATTTTATATGTTATTGCATCCACACCAAACGGAATATCGAGTGTCCAGTTTACCGATGTGCTTAATCCTTTTTTAGTTTCAAACGTTACTACTCTTTGTTTATTCCCGAGCCATTCGTCAATGGGTTTCATTGTAAATGCATCGAAGAGTTCAAGCTGTGCATTTCCCGATAAATCTTTTTCAGAGAGATTTGTAATCTTTGCACTGAAAGTGATTTTATCGCTTTCGCGGAAGAATCTCGGAGGATTCGGAACAACCATTAATTCTTTTTGAGTAACGAGTTCATTCTGCACGAAACCGATTTTCAAATCCTTTATGTGCGAAACCAAGCATTTTCCATTTTGTTAGAGCTTCAGGAATCTGAAACTTTACAATGATTTCACCGTTTTCATCTGTTTTTAATTCAGGATAGAAAAATGCTGTTTCGTTGAAATTTTTTCTTGCAGTAACACCTGTAATTTCACCGGATTGTCTGTTATCTTCAGTTTTTTCTCCTGTCTTTTTTACAGGGGTTACTTTTTCTTCAGATTCTTTTTCTTTAAAACCATCTTTTTTATCTCTAGTTAAACCTCCTTCATCAAATTCTCCTTTACCGTCAAGGCTTTTTTCTTCCTTCGAAAACATTATAGGCGCATTTGTATTAGAGATAGTTTGATCCATATTATCAATATAGTATCCTCCTCTATAGTTCGAAGTTGTTACCGGCAGACCAAACCAATTCAAATAATCATAATAAATAGACATTGTATAGTAGAGCATATTCCAGTCTTTTTGATACAAATACGCATCAGATGTTCCAAAACAATTATTAACATCCCAGTATAATTTGCTGGAATACGGATAATATAGATTCAAACCCCAGTTATTTGGTTTGAATGCATCGAGAGAAGCGTCGTATAAAGTTGCTACCATTTCTGCGGCGACTTTATCACCATATTTTCCTTTGATTTTTAATCTCCATTCTTCGTTCTCACCTGCCTGCAATTTATTCCTGAAAGTTTCGAAAGTGATATCGAGCATTTTATTTGTATTTGGTACTTCTATAATTTGCTGATTCGAATAGCCGCGATTATTTACGATATATGTATAATGAATTGCAATATTTCCCCTGTATTCTTCTTTTATTGGTATTGTGAAATATCTTTGTTCGTTATTAATATTTAACCATTGTTTATCGAGAATCTTTCCATCCTGTTCGATTTCATAAAGTACTCTGGAATTAACACCACAACCTGCAATAAACGAAGCATAATCTCCCGGCTCACCTTTTTCTCTTATTACACTAAACCAGTTGTAAGTCTGATATGGAAGCTTTTTTTCGCCTGTACTGAATGCGGTAAAATAAAATTGCTCTTTCACTTCTTCACCAAACTTATCTTTGGATTTCATTTCAGCCAGATACATACCCTGATTCCACTGACTCAAATCTTTCAAGTGCATTATGGAATCTATTGATGTGTTATATTCAATATCGGTTACTTTAAATTCCTTTTCCCACTTATAAAAATTATTTTCATCGCCATACGCATCATTTGGGAAAAGCTTATTGTACTCTTCTTTCGTGTATAAATATTTATCGGGTTTAGCCCAATAAGAATTTTGCAGGGTCCTGTCAGGATTTTTAAGTTTATAAATGGTGATTGTCCCTTCAGCCGGTTCAAACTCACCATTTAAATTTGTTGTCTTAATTTTAAAATCCGATTTATCATTTTTATCTACGTTTGAAGGAATTTCAACACCTATTATCAAAGAGTTGTAGCCAACCGAAACGGATTTATTATTACTGCGTGTTTCACCGTTTATGTCGGTTACATCTGCTGTAATTGAATAAGTAAAATACGGCTTCGATTCTTTCGGAACGGATTTATCCGGAATTGCATTAAATTTAATATCAAATTCACCGTTTTCGTTTGTTTTTGTTGTTCCGTTCAATATTTCAACTTCAGGTGAAGACGGGTAATATCCGTACCAGTAAAACCACCAGTAGGGGAATACGGCTTTCCGAACAACTCTGTATTTTACTACTGCATTATCTACGTTGGCACCTGAATACGATTTTGCATTTCCCTTTACGTTTACATCATCACCGAGCTTGTAACTTCCTTTAATTTCATCGAATTTAACTTCGAATTTCGGACGTTTATAATCTTCAACCTGAA
>JBAZEQ010000140.1:0-6416 GCA_041653855.1 Ignavibacteria bacterium
AAATAATACCTTTCGTTTCCAAGCATATCGCTTAAAGATAAAGCCCCGCCTGCAAAACTTCCGAATACCGGGTCTGTAACGATTGCAGTTGTTGCCAAATCAAACGAAAATCTTTTTTGATATTTAGGATTCTTTTTTACAGATAAAAACGAAATTGTATTTAGTGGTTTTCCGGAAAAGAAAACCGATGAATTCCTTTTTTCTGTTATTTTCGAATCTTTAACTTTTTCGTTTACATTGTTTAAAATCTTTATTGTTATCATTCCATTTTCATAAGTGGAAAAAACTATTCTGTCTTCTCCGCACCATTTTGGGTCGAATGCCGCAGTTGTGAAATTTGTAACTCTCCTCATTCCCGCAGAAGCGAAAACCGAATCGATTATCCAGATATTTTGTATCCCCCCGAGGTCTGACGAGAAAATTAATCTCCCGTCTTCGGAAAAGTTTGGAGTTGTTAATTCGGCTTCGGAATTTGTAATCTGAATAATTTTATTTGAAGTCAAATCATACAAAAATAAATTGTAAAAATTTTTATCCGCCGTTCCTGTTCTATCCGATGAGAAGACTAAATATTTATCGTCGGGCGAATAGCAGGGGTCTGTATCATCGTAGTAGTCATTCGTTAAACGGGAGAGTTTTTCATTCTTAACGTCAAAAATATATAAATCCGATTTCCCCGAAAACTCCATTCCCGAAAACGCTACATAACGAGAATCCTTGCTCCACGCCGGTGCCCCGATACCGGTGATTTCTTTGAAAGAAAAATTTGAAACTATTTTTTCGGATTTCGTATCGTAAATATATAATGCATCCGAACTTCCCTTTTGTGCTACAAATGCAAGCAATCCCTCTTTCGATAAGTCCAGTCCCGTCCTGAAGTAATGAAAAGATTCGTATTCATCCGAAGACTCGCCTTTAATAATTTGGGTCTGGATGGATGTATCACCTAAACTTAACTTGTGTATGCTTGTATATCCTGTTTTATTTCCTATGAAAAATATTTCATCCCTGTTACCGCTTTTATAGTAAGTCGGTTTATGTGCAAATCCTTCCGAGAAAATATTTTCGCAAACCTGTGACGGGTTATCGAATTCAGCTAATTGAGGAAAATATTTTTTCTTAAGATAATATAAAAAATCCTTGTCGAATTCTCTGTAATCCTTACCTATTGTATGTTTCATTATTACTTCGAAATTGTCGTCCATCCAGAAGTTTTCCATAAGTTCGAGAACTTTTTCATCGCCGTATTTTTCTGAAGTATACATAAGTACCCTCTGTCCGAGCTTATACATAAAATATGTTCCATATACATATTCCCAGTCGCTTAATCCTATCATATACCCGTTCAGTACAGCATCTTTCGTTACCATTTCCCCTCTTACATCCCATTCACTCGACCAGAACTCCGCAAGTCCTTCGGTAAACCAGAGCGGAGCAGGGTAATCGGTTATTTTACCGTGGATTTTTAAAACATTATAAAGTTTACCTGTACTGAATACGTGTGTAAGTTCATGCCGAATAACGTGCTTGAAATTAAAAAGTGAACCATCGAATGGTATTACAACCCTGCCCTTTATAAATTCAAAAAATCCTCCTACTCCATCGGGAATCAAACCCGGTATAGTATTAGTCTGTTTGAAATGTGTGGGTGAGGAATAAAAAATCAGGGGAACGGTATCGGTAAGGCTGTGTTTAAACTTTTGCTGAAGGTATTTATAGCTTTCTTCCGCAAAGAAAGCCCCTTGCTCGGCAAGTTCTTTTTCCTCCGCATAATAATAAATCTGAAAATGTTCTGTGTACAGTACTTTCCAGTCGAAATCGGAATAATGAACCTTATTCCTCCCAAAGTCAACAAACTGTGCGTTTACTTTTATATTTAATAGAAGAAATAAAAAGAATAATATTATTCTATGAATATTTAACACTTCCAAATATCATAACTATGTTTTGCTAAAACAACACAAATTTTTAGTCTAATTCAATTATAAATGTTGCAAGTAAATTTATACTTAAGTGATGTAGGAAAAGTATTATTACAAAAGTTATTGAATAACTTTTTAAATTTATAAATAAATGTCAATAACTTTTGACTTTTACTATTAAGTATAATATATAATTATATATAAAAAAAACACAGTCAGTAAAGCTACCCGACTGTGCTGATAAACCCAACAATTAAATACTTTAAAACAATTTTTTTTTATTTTGTAAATTTAATTATTGACTGTACATCTTCTTTAGTTAAAGCAGATCCTTTGCATCCATCAAGCCAACAACTAGCTGACCCTGAGACTGTCATAGCAATTTTTTCGCTTAAATCTTGACTAAATCCTTTTTTCTTTAATCCATTGATAAGTGAAGCAATAAATTCCGCGTGATATGTACCTGTTTCAATTATTTTACTCAATTTATCTGGCATACATAACTCCTTTCTTTTTATTGTTGGGTTTAAATTCGTTGAATAATGATTCTCTAAGCAAACTATTTAGTAAATCGTATTTTGCAAAACATCTAATATTATCTTTTTTAGGTTTTGTTGAATTCAATAAGCATCCCCCCATACATAATGGAAGAACTTCACATTTTTTACATTCTACATCGTCAAATGGAGACCAATTATCCCATTTTTTTTGAATGCCATCGTTAAAAATAATCTCTCCATTATCATTTATTTTTCCGTATCTATTTACTTCATTTCCTAAGAATTTCGAACACCTATGTAAATATCCATTGGGATCCACAAGAAATGAGTTTTTCAAATAAGCAGAACAAAATGATGTACAAGGATACGGGTATCCTCTTAGAACCTTAAACCCAAATTTATCTGCGAATATACCTAATTCCTTTTCTTTTTGTAAATATTCATTTGATGTTAACATCCATTTTTCTTTGATGCTTGTTTTACAAGGTGAATTTGTATAGCTAAAAGATATTGTAATATTTTCTTTCAAATTTATTAGATATTTTTCTAATAACAGAAAAATTGAATCTTTATTTCGTTTATCTATATTTATTCTTACAAGAATCTTTGGTATAATTTTTTTTATCTCTAATAAATTTTTGTAAATAATATTAAAAGTACCATTTTTATTTGTTAAAAATCTTCTTTTATCATGAAGTTCGGGTGGTCCATCTAAAGTTATTTGGGTTTCGTTAACGCAGCATTCTTTTAATATATTGGCATTTTCTTTGTTTAATAAGTATCCGTTCGTAGAGATTCTACTTCGATATAATATGTCCTTATCTTTACAATATTTTATTAATTTATAGCTTATTAACTGAATTTGTTTGATATTTAATAATGGTTCTCCACCGAACCAATCTATTAAAATATTTTTCTTTTTTTTTGAATTATTAATTACAAAATTATAAACAGCATCTAATATATTTTTTTTCATATCGATATTAATATGTTTTTCGTAACAATATGTACATCTAAAATTACATGAATATGTTAATACAATTCCAACTGACAAAGCATTATTTTCTCCTCGAGATTTATTATGTAAACATTGAAGCCATTTAATTTCATCAAAATTACTATCAACAATAAATCCATTGTCAAGTAATAACTCTGTAACTTCTTTGTTTATAATAAATTCGTAATCTTTTTCTTTTTTTAATAAGATATCTTTAAGTTTTATTAAATTTTTTTCTGTAATATCTAATATAGCAGTTGACATAGTATTAATTATAAAGCAATGGTTTTGTGAATTGCATATAAAAGTATTGAAAAAAGAAGGTTTGTACATGTTTATATTGTTTTATTCTAAAATATTTTCTTTCAATAAAAAGATAATGATACCAATTATATATTTTTAAATTAACCGATAAAGATCAGAAAGAGTAAATATTCGTACCTACTTTAAATTATTACTAAAATATATTATCTATAGTTCGATATTATTAAGACACTTTATTTTACTTCTAAAATTGCCGATTATTTGACAGGTGCAATTTTTATGTGCTTTTTCACTTGCTGCGAATCTAATTGAAATATTTCATTTTGTCAAGATAATAACATCAATATATGAAAAATATTTGTTGTGAGGTGTTGCAATAATTGTGCCATATATTTAATACCAATTGTAAATGTACAAGTATAAAAACAAAAGATTTGAATATGGTCGGTAAAACTTAGAAATTATTATAATTAATTATTTGTTAAATAATGATATAAAAAATAAAATTTATGTTTATTGGACATTTTGGAGCCGGATTGGCGGGGAAGAAAGCGGGAAAGAAAATTTCGCTCGGTACGTTATTTATGGCGGCGCAATGGCTGGATTTAATCTGGCCCATCTTCGTTTTGCTGAATATTGGAATTGTTAAAATAAATCCGGGTGATACAAAAACGACACCCCTAAATTTTGTATCATACCCGTTTAGTCATAGCCTATTGTTTGTTTTAATATGGGCGGTATTATTTGGTGGAGTCTATTATTTGGTGAAAAGAAATCTAAAATATTCTATGTTACTTGGACTGCTTGTAGTTAGTCACTGGATACTGGATTTATTCGTACATCGTCCCGATTTACCTTTATACCCGGGAGGAGCATTACAAGGATTTGGTTTATGGAATTATCCTTTAATTGAAATTCCACTGGAGATAATAATTTTTATAATCGGAATTTATTTATATGTTTCATCTACAAAAGCAAAAGATAAAACAGGAACATTTGCATTTTGGGGATTAATAGTATTCCTGACTGTAATTTTCATTATGAATTTAGTCGGTCCTCCTCCCCCTGATACGAATGCTATTGGATTTGCAGGTCTGGGTATGTGGTTAATTGTGATTTGGGGATACTGGGCAGATAAACACAGAGAGAGTAATATTAAATCGTAAATATTATCCGGGTAAATCAAAGTAAACATAAAAAAAAACGTTACGAAGTTTTTTTGCTTCGTAACGTGAATTATAATACTTTTATTTTCAATTCTGACTTCCACGCTCTTTGTGTCCCGATTTATCGGGATGACTTCCACGCTTCTAATTCTTATGCAAATCCTTCTGCACCAATTTATTTATGAATTTCTTTTTTGCAGAGCCTTTCAGCTTTGCAAGTTTTTTATGCAGGTTAGAATCATTTTCAGCTTTAAGTGAACCTATAGTATAGTCAACTATACTCGGAGTGAAAATGTTTTCTCTTTCATATTCACTTCTTTTAAGTTGCAAAATGTCTGCCGACGCCGAGCATGTTGCCGGTAATACAGGTAATCCTTCGAGAACTTTTTTATCTTTGAAAATATTTCCTTTTACATACAATTTTTCTGTAAGCTCTATTGATTTATCGTTTGTCAATCCCCATTCAGCCGCAAGTGTCAATCCTGCCATCAAAAGATGTGCATTCGCACTTCCGTCAGGCGTTCGGATTTCTACTGTCTGCATGCTTTCTATTTCCAGCGGGTCAAATTTAATTCCCGGATTCACGCGAGAAGCAAGATTTTTTGTTTTTGACCATCCCAGTGGTACTCTTATCATCGAGCTTCTATTGGAATCACTCCAGCATACTCTTGTCGGGGCTTCTTGGTCGGGAACAAGTCTTAAATAGGATGAACTAACGGTATTTCCAAAAGCTGTTAATGTTTTTGAATATCTGCACAATCCACCGATAAGTCTTTTTGCATATTCTGTCAATACGCCCTGACTATCGACCATAACATTTTTTCCGTTTTTAAAAAGTTTCATATGTACGTGCATTCCGTTTCCTGCGTCACCATCTTCAATTTTTGGGGCGAATGTAGCGAGCATACCGTATTTATAAGCAATATTTCTGATTAACCACTTCGCAAGCACGATGTTATCTGCGGCTTCATCTGCGGGAGTTGCAAGAAGTTCAATTTCAAGCTGCTCGGCAGTTTTACCGTTTATTTCTTTACTATCACTTTTAATATTTTCTATATATCCTACTTCATTATGAGCATATTTAACTGCTCCCACTATTTGCGTAAGAGTTTTCAGCATTTCGGCAAGAACTGTTCCCGTCTTGGCAAATGGAGCTGATTCGTGGTATGCTTTTTGCCGGTTGAGTAAATACATTTTAACATCATTTTCATAAAACAGGTAAAACTCAAGCTCGCCAAGTGCAAATAAATCAAGCCCAGTATTCTTTTTTAATAAACGATGTGCATTTCCCAGTATATTATCGGGTGTAAACGGAGCAGGTTCGCCGTTAGCATTTAAATACCGGCATACAAAATCCAGACTCCCCGGGTAAAAAGGATTTATAAATGCAGATTTAAAAACCGGAACTATGTATAAATCCGAAAGTCCTGAATCAATCAAACCCTTGAATAGCGAAGACCCATCGGCTCTTTCACCTTCGGTTAATATTATTTCTGCATTTGTTTTTGCTGGGATAGGAATTTTCAGCTCTTTTAGCTTTCCATCTAAAGCGGTGTAGTGAAAAGTA
>JBAZEQ010000140.1:6426-7250 GCA_041653855.1 Ignavibacteria bacterium
AGTAATTCTTTCAATTTGTTTTTTTTCAATTACTTTCAGTAAATCTTCGCGTGTAAAATCTTCTTTTGGTTTATCGAGAAGCACGCTAAGCGGATTCGCAAGTATATAATCGTTTGACATATAAAATAACTTTTTAAATTTTCATAACAAAAATAATTCTAATAAACTTAACTTTCTATGGAAAATCTTATCCTTTTTGCTAAATAATAGTATTATTATAGGATTCTTATAAATATGAGAATTGAACTCTGTCAGGAGTTCAATGAAAAAAAATTTAATATTTGTTTTAAAAATTTCGGATGAAATGTTTTAAATCTCCCATCCCCCCTTTAACAAAGGGGGGATTAAGGGGGGTTTAATAATAAGTTTTTACACCTCATAATACAAATGAAACTCATACGGATGTGGACGCAGTTGAACTTCTTTTATTTCTCTTGTCATCTTATAATCTATCCAGGTTTTAATTAATTCATCTGTAAAAACTCCGCCTTGTTTCAGATATTCATTATCTTTTTCGAAATTATGTAAAGCAATTTCCAAACTTTCAGGAGCCTGTTTTATTTTTTTATGTTCTTCCATACTCAAATGATAAATGTCTCTGTCAATTGGCTCTCCGGGTTCTATTTTATTAATCACTCCGTCCAATCCCGCTAAAAGCATTGCAGAGAAAGCAAGGTAAGGATTTGCCGTACCATCCGGACACCTGAACTCAACCCTCTTTGCTTTTGGATTTTCAGAATACATAGGAATTCTGATAGCCGCACTCCTGTTACTTTTTGAATATACCAAATTCACAGGTGCTTCATACCCCGGAACTAATCTTT
>JBAZEQ010000141.1:0-7205 GCA_041653855.1 Ignavibacteria bacterium
GAGAAAAATACCAATTCCAAGAAATATTCCAATCATAATATTTAATTTAATTTAATTTAATTTAATTTAATTTAATTTAATTTTCTTTCCTGCTGTTCGCTTCCTTCCAGATATCTTCGGGAACGGAATTTTGGATAACTTTATATAATTTTTCCAGAATAGTTTCATATTTAAGTTCGGGATACGTGGGAATGCTTTTCAGCAATATGGATTCACTTCCATCATTTCCTTTATTAAATCCAAATATTTGTAAACTCTCCGAACTCCCACCATCAGGAATTTCTTCGCTGGGACGTGTTTTAATATCCAGATTTAATATATCACTTTCTTTAACCGCTTTTTTCAGTTTTTTTAGTTTTTTATTACTAAGCTTAAAAGAATATTTATCAGTGTTTTTTTCGGTAGATTCATAACCTCCCGTATATACCAGTTCCCCTATTCCATCACTGTTAATAGTGATGGTATATGAATAATGATAAGGAGGAGGCAAAGAACCAACATTAAAATAATATTCGAGTTTTGACCAGTTGCTCTGTGCTTGCAAACCATTAAGCGAAAAACAGAAAATAAAGACCCAAAAAAAGTAATTAAGGTTTTACTTGGGGATTTTAATTTTGACATAAAGTTTTTAATAAATTTAAAATTGTTTTTTCCGAATATGAATAATTCGCCAGGAGTTTTTATTAGAATCTACAAAACCGGTAACATATGTAGTGGGATATTTCTCATTTGATTTGTTAAACACAAGAGATAATATTAGAACTTCATTTTCCATTATACCCGAAAGCAAATTAAGATTTACCGTGTCCCCTGCTGCTATGGTAATCATTATCGAGGTATCGGTTAAAACACCTTTATTTACTTTTAGAACATTTCCCCTGAAGCAATCTGCATAGCCGATTGCCCCTACATATTTCACTTTTACTTCAAGCTGAAGTTCAGCGGGAATCCTTTCGCTAAATTTAATCGTTTTGGTTGAATCAGTTTCTTTCTGTGAATATAAGAAACACGGGGAAATAAAAATTAATGAGATTAAAAATATATAAACGGATTTCATATTTTTTTATTAAAATTTAATATACTTATTTTCATTTAAGATTTCAGTATCAGTAAAAATCCTGTTTTTCCGCTTTTTCTGTGTGCTGATTTTTTCCGGAACTTAGTATGAATTTGCAGGTATAAAAGCAGAAATATCAAATAACTAAATTATGAAAATAATTCTACTTTTCCTTTTGTGTTTTCCCCTATCCGGCTACAGTCAGAATGTAATTACTGATATTAGTATATCTAAAGTTGAGGAATCAATAACTTGCAGTGATGTTCCGGAATATGAGCTTTACAAAATAGAAATCAGCCCGGGATACAGTGACCACACTTATAAATTTATATTAATGATTCCCGGTAAAACACATACCAAAGTATTGAGTCAGCCGGAAATCAATGTAGACCTGACTGTTTATAAAAAGAACTATAAAATGCCCGACGGTGAAGAAGAATGGGACTATGAAACAGAGGTAAAATCAAATGATGTCTGGTTTGATGAGTATATAGAAATCGGCAATTGCTCGAATTCTAAATACATCACCTGCCTTCTCCAATTAAAGAAAAAAGAGAGATATAAAATATTAGTATATAACAACGATAAGTATTTAGCGGAATTTAAAATAGAGGATGGAGAGATAAAGGAAAAATAAAAAAAAGTATTAAGAACAAATATCACATTCAAATAATCTTTTCCAATTTCTTTACTAATCCCGATAAAAAATATTTCCTTAAAATTGCTTTAACTGTTTTTGATTTGTCTATTAATTTAGCCGAAGCCGGAGAAATAGCATAATAGATTTTAATAAATAATCTTCCACAAGAAAAATTGTTTAACACATTATCTCTTAATCTTCTCAAAACAACCACTTCATAGGCATCGTATGACCCGTAACATACAGTTGCGATGAAACATCCTTCCGTTTTAGTCGGAGAAGGTCTTTGAGAGCCGCTTTCAGATGAAATTCCTTTCCGGGTATTATTACTTACGATAAGCAATTTTTCCAGATTTTCAACATAATTTTTAGCATCTTTTAAACCGCAATTGGTTTTTTCTTTGTAATATTTTATTGCCTGTATTTTTTTCCCTTCTCGCACCATTTGTAAAAGTTCTGCATCATCCGAACCCGTATTATGTGTAATATTATTTTGCGGAATACCATACTGCGGAATATTATTCTGTGAAATATTAAACTTTAATTCCAGATTTTTCATTTGGATTTCAGATTCTTCCCTACTGCACTCATTCTCTTCGCAATATTGTTGTATTGCTTCTTTTCTCATTCCGCTTTGTAATAAAATCACAAAATATTCTTCGTTATTTTTATCCATCGTTTTAAGTAAATTTTATAAAAAAACATTACATAATGTTATAAAATATAGCTTTTATAATTAATATTCTATAAAATAAATTTTTTGGGAATGTGATTTATTTTGGGGAGAGAGGGGAAAACTGCATAAATTTTAATATATGGGGCTAAAGCCCCGGATGAGTGTGGCGGGATTCTTTCTTCCACGAGCTATCCGCCACGGCGGACGTGGCTATTGAATAAGAGCATCCCTTTTTTATTACCAATAAAAATGGTTACGAAATTGAAAAAGAGCATCTCTTTTTTATTACCAATAAAAATGATTACGAAATTGAAAAAGAGCATCCCTTTATTATTTTAACTAATAAAAAAATGGTTACGAAGCCTGCTAAAGCAGATCTTCGACCGGGGCTTCGTAACCAGAATAAGATACATATTAAAAAAATATTTATTTCATTTTACTATCGTTTTTCTTAAATAACTTCGGGAAAAATCTTCCTGTATTTTCACAGTATTTTTCATAATCATTTGGGAAAATATTTTTTAACAACTTTTCTTCGCCTATAACCAGTAAATGCCATATAGGATGGAGAAAAATTGCCCAGAAAATAAATATCCAATTATTTAAGAAAAAAGCTAATCCAAAATTGAAAAATGATAAAAAAGCTGCATATAAAGGATGCCGAAAATACTTTAATGCTCCAGTAGTAATTAAAGTTCTGCCTCTTTGTTTTGGACTTAATGAAATAAGACTCCAAATTATTATCACGATACTTACAGCGGTTAATAATATAAAAATTATTAAAGGTATAAATTTCCGGTCTCCAAAAATGCTCGGAGTGTTTAGTATATCTTTTAGATAAAACGCAAGATATAATAATGCTAAACTTATAAATAACCCAATAGGTCCCGAACCGAATATTCTAATAAAATTATTCATACTTTTTTTATTATGTTAACGAGTATAATTTTATAGTAATTACCTGTTTTCTTTTTAATTTTCAAGGATAAATATTGCGGTTATTGATTAGGATTTACGCTTATTACAGGAATATTAATATATGGGGCTAAAGCCCCGGTTGTGTGGGGTGGGTATTCTTTTTTCCACGAGCTATCCGCCATGGCGGACGTGGCTATTGAACAAGAGCATCCCTTTTTTATTACCAATAAAAATGGTTACGAAATTGAAAAAGAGCATCCCTTTTTTTATTACCAATAAAAATGGTTACAAAATTGAAAAAGAGCATCTCTTTATTATTTTACCTAATAAAAAAATGGTTACGAAGCATGCTAAAGCAGATCTTCGACCTGGGCTTCGTAACCAGAACATATTTTATTTCCAACTTCTGAATTCTAACTTCTGAATTCAAATTTCTTTTCTTTTACTTATTCAATCTTTCTTCTATCTTATCGAGTTCGGCAGAGAGTTCTTTTGGGAGATGAGTGCCGAAAATTTTATAATAGTCTCTCATTTCGTTTATTTCCGAAAGCCATTCTTCTTTATTTACAACGAAGAGCTTTTTGTAATCTTCTGGTGAAATGTTTAAACCGGTTGTATCGATTGCACCTTCTGCAGGCAGACGACCGATTGGTGTGTCGATATATTTTCCCGTACCGGCGACTCTTTCTATCACCCACTTTAAAGCACGGATATTATCGCCGTAGCCGGGCCAAATAAATTTCCCTGCTTCGTTTTTACGGAACCAGTTTACAAAGAATATCTTCGGAAGTTTATCGGCTGATGTCATTCTGCCGATTTGTATCCAATGACCGAAATAATCGCCCATATTATATCCGCAGAACGGAAGCATTGCAAATGGGTCGTGGCGCAATTTTCCGACTGCACCTGCTGCTGCCGCTGTGGTTTCGGATGCCGCCGCAGAGCCCATATAGACTCCGTGATTCCAGCTACAGGCTTCGTTAATTAAAGGTGTAACACTTGCACGTCTACCTCCGAAAAGGAATGCAGAAATCGGAACGCCTTTGGGATTTTCCCAATCCGCATCGATTACAGGGCATTGCCGCGCAGGAGCTGTGAAACGTGAATTCGGATGCGAAGATGGTCTTCCGCTTTCGGGTGTCCATTCATTTTTATTCCAATCGATTAAGTGTTTAGGTTTTTCGTCGGTCATACCTTCCCACCATACATCACCATCATCTGTGTATGCAACGTTTGTGAAAATCGAATTCGATTCACAGGAAAGCATTGCATTTGCATTTGTTTTCATCGAGGTTCCCGGGGCAACACCGAAGAAACCTGCTTCAGGATTGATAGCATAAAGTCTTCCGTCATCACCGAATTTCATCCAAGCAATATCATCACCAACGGTTTCCACTTTCCATCCGGGAAGGGAAGGAGTTAGCATTGCGAGATTTGTTTTTCCACAGGCTGACGGGAATGCCGCAGCGATATATTTTTTCTCTCCGCCATCGGGAGGAGTAAGTCCGAGTATAAGCATATGCTCTGCAAGCCAGCCTTCATCGCGGGCAAGGACTGATGCTATACGGAGTGCAAAACATTTTTTTCCAAGCAGTGCGTTTCCGCCGTAACCGCTACCGAAAGACCAGATGGAACGCTCTTCCGGGAAGTGGCAGATATATTTAGTCTTACTGCAGGGCCAGACAACGTCTTTTATGCCATCTGTAAGGGGCATTCCAACCGAATGCAGACAAGGAACAAAAGGAGCATCTTCACCAAGAATATCGAGAACTTTTTTTCCCATTCGGGTCATTATACGCATATTAATAACGACGTAAGGCGAATCTGTGATTTCAACACCGATATAAGAAATTTTCGAACCGAGCGGACCCATTGAAAAAGGAATTACATACATCGTACGTCCTTTCATACAACCTGTATAAAGCCCGGTTAATATTTTTTTCATTTCTTTAGGAGCCATCCAATGATTTGTAGGACCTGCGTCTTCTTCTTTTTCGGAACAAATATAAGTTCTGTCTTCGACACGTGCAACATCGGTCGGGTCGGATACAACCCAATAGCTATTCGGACGTTTCGGTACCGGTTTAAAAGAACCGTTATCGAGACATAATTTTATGAGCGAATTATTTTCTTCATCGGAGCCATCGCACCAATGAATTTTATCGGGCTGGCACATCTTTGCCATTTCATCAACCCATTGCAATAATTTTTTGTTTTTTGTCATTTGTTAATATTGAATTTAGTTAATTTAATATATTTATTTGTATTTCACCACTAAGGGTATTTAATTTTTTATTTAATAACCTAACCGCTTTTCGAGCCTGTTACATTTAGAGACATCAGAATCGAAATCGGTTTAGTAGATTCAAACTTGCCTAAAATAATTTTTATCATACTCATAATCGGAACTGACAAAATCATTCCTATTAAACCCCACAGATATCCCCAGAAAATTAATGAAAGCAGAAGAAGAATCGGGCTTAAATTTAATTTATCGCCAAGAATTTTCGGTTCTACAATGTTCCCGATTAAATTAGCCGAGACAACCATCAGAATTAATATAATAAGAGGTCTCGTAAAATCTCCATCAAACTGTATCAGTGCGGTTGTAAAAGGCAACACAATTGAAATCAGAGAACCGATATTAGGAATATATGCCATTAAAAACGCAAGGAATCCCCAGACAATGAAAAAATCCACACCGAATATCCAGAGAATTAAAGTAACAAGAGTTCCATACGACAGGTTAATTAAGGTTTTACCGACAATATACTTTTTAACATCTTTAAAAATATCGGTTAATGCATCGGTAATTTTCCTTGATTTATCAGAAGAAAATGCTTTCAAAATTCTAATTCTTATACTTCCAAATTCCGACAATAAAAAAATCACATAAATCAAAATTAAGACAAAATTACCAAAAAGACTTATGATGCTTGAAAAGAAACTTGTAGCAAAAGTTGCAATAGCCTGTCCATTTAAAATTTTAGATAAATTGAACGAATCTTTGAAATACCGATTATATATATCCCAGTTACCCAAATTCACTGAAATGGATTCAACGATACGAGTCGATTTTTCCGTATATTTTGGGATTTCGATTGTGAAAGCATTGATACTTGTGAAGACAAACACGCTTGCAATATTAGCAAGGATTAAAATCGTAATGATAACGATTACGAGAGAGATTGCCCCTGGAATCTTTTTCGATTTCAGCCATTCATAATACGGCTCAAAGAGAAATGATATAACCAATGCAATGAAAAACGGAAGAAGTATTGCCTGTAATTCTTTGAGTATATAAAATGTAAAACCGACAAGAAATAAAGCGGCAACGATGGTCAAGTATTTATTTTGTTTTCCTTCTGTCATTTTGTATAATTTTTAATGACTTTATAAGAAACCGGGTCTATTATACCCGCCAGTTGAAAACCTCTTAATCTCAAAGCACAACTATCGCACACTCCGCATGCAATATCGTTATTTTTATAACACGACCAAGTTAAATGTACCGGTGAATTTAACTCTAAAGATTTTAACACAATTTCTTTTTTATTAAATCCAATAATCGGTGTAACAATTTTAATTTTTGAACCGGGTTTAGTTCCCAAATTAATCATTTTATTATATGAATCAAAGAACTTTTTCCTGCAATCAGGGTAACCGCTGGAATCTTCTTCAACCGCACCTATAAAGATTTTTTCGGCTTTGATTACTTCAGCCCAGCTTGTAGCAATTGCAAGAATATTTGCATTACGAAACGGAACATAGCTTGTAGGGATTTTTCTCGATTTGATATTTGCATTTGAAACTTTAATTTTTCCATCTGTTAGAGAAGAGCCACCGATTTTTTTAAGATAGCCTATATCGACTACTAATCTTTTGTTTACGCCATAATAATCCGCTATGTTTTT
>JBAZEQ010000142.1:0-7166 GCA_041653855.1 Ignavibacteria bacterium
TTCCAACAAGAAAACTATTTACACACTTTTTGGAATGCTACCACAACTTAATGCACCAAAAAAGTGAATTTAATATTAAGTTTAAATTTATGATATTTGAAGGATTAATAAAAAAATTCTATATGATTAAACTACCTGAAAAATTCAGTATAAAGGACGATTTCCCGGAAACCAGTTTTGAGGATTGGAAAAAAACGGTTGAAAAAGACTATGAAAGCGTCCCACCAGAGAAAAGGCTAAAAACAAAAACTTTTGAAGGAATATATCTTCAATTTATTTATACAAAAAAAGATATAGAAAACCTTCCAGAGGTTTCGAATAAACCCGGTTTTAAAAATTTCGTTCGCGGGACGAGACCGGATGGTTATCTCGACAACTCATGGTTGATTGCACAGGAAATTCAAAACCCCATACCGGAAGAATTTAACTCTGCATTAAAGATTGATTTGGAGCGAGGGCAAAATGCAATCAATATTAATCTCGATAAATCATATCAGGAAGTTGTAAATGAAAATAAATTTAGCATTAACGGTCTTGTAATACAAAATTTGGATGACCTTGGAAAAGCTTTTGATAATATTGACCTGACAAGATATCCGATATTCGTAAAAACAGGTTACAGTAATTTACATTTTCTAATACTTTTCGCAGCATATGCAAAACAAAAAGGTTATGATATAAAAAAATTAACGGGTGCTATTGAATCCGACCCGGTTAATTTTGCAGTTTCAGAGGGTTATTTACCCATATCAGAAGAAGCGATTTTCAATGAAATGTATGAAGCGACAAAGTGGTCAATAAATAATTCTCCTGCTTTGAAAACCATTGGCGTAAACTCTATTCAATACCATAATTCAGGTGCGAATATTATTCAGGAAATTTCTTATTCAATTTCTACCGCAGTGGAATATATAAGGCAGATGTTAAAAAGAGGATTGAATATAAATGAAATTTCACGGAACATAAGATTTACATTTGGAATAAGTTCGCTTTACTTTCTTGAAATTTCAAAATTAAGAGCGGTTAAGATGTTATGGGCAAAAGTAATAGAATCATTTGGAGGTGATGAAGAATCGCAGAAGATTTTTATACACGCACGCACTTCATATAACAATCAAACCATATACGACCCATACGTGAATATGCTGAGAACCACGACCGAGGCTTTCTCTGCCGTTATAGGCGGGGTTGATAGCTTACAGACGAACAGCTTTGACGAAGCTCTTGGGCAAGCTGACGAATTTTCGAGAAGAATTGCACGTAACACACAAATAATTTTGAGTGAAGAGTCACATTTGAATCAATTGATTGACCCGGCAGGTGGCTCTTATTTCGTTGAAAATCTGACAAACGAAATCGCAAAAAAATCGTGGGATTCATTCCGCGAAATCGAAAGCAAGGGCGGAATATTTAAGGCACTTGAATCAGGATTTATCAAGGACGAAATAGAGAAAATTGCAAACGAAAAGAAAACAAATTTTGCAAAAAGAAAAATAACACAGGTCGGAATAAATGCATATGCAAATGTAAAAGAAGAAAAACTTGAATATGAAATTCCGGATTACAGCAAAGCCTTAAAGAGTAGATACGAAAAATATAACAAGCTAAAGAAAGAAAAAGGTTATATTGAATCTCTTGGAAGAACAAAAAAAGCAGATACAATGGAAAAACTTTTTGCAAGTGCTTCTGAAGCATATACTAAGGGAGTATACATAAATGATATTGCATTGAACTCAAGAAAAAATATTGCCGGAAAGTTTAAGATTGAGCCTTTGAAAATTTTCCGTACTGCGGAGATATTCGAAGAGCTTAGGGATGCATCGCTTGAATTCAAGAATAAAAACGGATTTCTGCCGAAAGTATTATTACTTCAAATGGGCACTCTCAAACAATATAAAGGAAGAGCAGATTTTTCTAAGAGTTTTTTTGAAATAGGAGGATTTGAAGTAGATTCGACACAAAAATGTAATACAGCAGAAGAGGCAATAGATTCGGGTTTAAATTCCGGTTCAAAAATTGTTGTGATTTGCTCGACAGATGATACTTATCCCGAACTTGTTCCGCCAATAGTAAAAGGAATAAAAGGAAAAAACAAAGATATAATTATCGTACTTGCAGGATATCCAAAAGATTATGTAGACCAATTTAAACAGGATGGCGTGGATGAATTTATATACCTTGGAGCTGATGTTCACAAAACTTTAAAAACAATAATGACAAAGACAGGAGTGATAATATAAATGATGACACCGGATTTTACAAAAATAGAACTCGACCTTAAATCAAAAGCGATTTCTAAAAAAGAATGGGAAGAAAAATTTAAAGAAATAACAGGAAAGACAATAGAAAAATATACGTGGCATACAATGGAACAAATCCCGGTTAATCCATTGTACACAGAAGAGGATATAAAGGATTTCGAGCATTTAAATTATATGCCGGGAGTTCCGCCGTTTTTGAGGGGACCTTACGCCACTATGTACGTACAACGTCCATGGACAATCCGCCAGTACGCGGGTTTCTCGACTGCAGAAGAGAGCAATGCATTTTACGCAAGAAATCTTGCAGCGGGACAGAAAGGGCTTTCGGTAGCATTTGACCTTGCAACACACAGAGGATATGACTCCGACCACGAGAGAGTAGTAGGAGATGTAGGAAAAGCAGGAGTAGCAATAGATTCGGTTGAGGATATGAAAATTTTATTTTCAGGTATTCCTTTGGATAAGATGTCAGTTTCGATGACAATGAACGGTGCTGTGCTACCTGTTCTTGCATTTTACATAGTTGCGGCAGAAGAGCAAGGAGTGAAATGGGAACAACTAACAGGCACGATTCAAAATGACATTTTGAAAGAGTATATGGTAAGGAACACATATATATATCCACCCGAACCATCAATAAAATTAATAGCGGATATTTTTAAATTTACTTCGCAAAATATGCCGAAGTTCAACAGCATCAGCATTTCCGGTTATCATATGCAGGAAGCGGGAGCAACTGCTGATTTGGAAATGGCATACACACTTGCAGACGGACTCGAATATGCACGGACAGGAATAAAAGCAGGAATGGATATAGATACATTTGCACCGAGGCTATCGTTTTTCTGGGCAGAGGGAATGAATTATTTTATGGAGGTTGCAAAGCTACGTGCGGCACGGGTATTATGGGCAAAACTTATTAAAATGTTTAATCCCAAAAATCCGAAATCTATGGCTCTTAGAACTCACTCTCAGACTTCGGGTTGGAGTTTGACAGAGCAAGACCCGTTTAATAATGTAATCAGAACCTGTATGGAAGGTATGGCGGCGGCTATGGGACATACACAGTCACTTCATACGAATTCATTAGACGAAGCAATTGCACTGCCAACGGATTTCTCGGCTCGAATTGCACGAAACACACAGCTTTATTTACAAGAGGAAACCGGTATTTGTAAAGTCATTGACCCGTGGGGTGGCTCTTATTACGTTGAATATCTAACGGATGCTTTACTTAAAAGTGGATGGAAACATATATTAGAAGTCGAATCTTACGGCGGAATGACAAAAGCAATCGAAGCCGGGATTCCGAAAATGAGAATAGAAGAAGCATCTGCAAGAAGACAGGCGAGAATAGATTCGGGAAAGGAAACAATAGTAGGAGTTAATAAGTACAGGCTCGATAAAGAAGCACCAATGGAAATTCTCGAAGTTGATAATACAGCAGTAAGATTATCGCAAATAAAAAGATTAAAGGAAATAAAATCAAAAAGAGATGAATCCGAAGTTACAAAATGCCTCGAAGCACTTACCAAATGTGCAGAGACCGGCGAAGGAAATCTGCTCGATTTATCGGTTAAAGCCGCACGGGCAAGAGCAACGCTCGGAGAAATTTCTTTTTCATTGGAAAAAGTATGGGGGAGATTCCAGGCAATGACAAGAACAATTTCAGGTATTTATAATACAGAATATGGAAGCGATAAAGACAATAAAGTTTTAATCGCAAGAAAAATGACAGACGACTTTGCAAAAAAAGAAGGTCGCAGACCACGAATTATGGTTGCAAAAATGGGACAGGACGGACACGACAGAGGAGCAAAAGTTGTAGCGACTGCTTATGCGGATATGGGTTTTGATGTGGATATGGGACCGCTCTTCCAGACTCCCGAAGAAACAGCAAAACAAGCAGTGGAAAACGACGTTCACGTTATTGGTATGAGTTCTCTTGCGGGCGGACATAAAACTCTGCTACCGCAACTTATTGCTGAACTTAAAAAACTCGGTCGTGAAGATATAGTAGTAATATGTGGCGGAGTGATTCCTGCACAGGATTATGATTACCTTTATGAAAATGGTGCGGCGGCAATATTCGGACCGGGAACAAAAATTCCCGATGCGGCAATAAGGATAATGGAAGAAATCTCTAAGAGATTTGAACAATAAAGTGTATTGAGTGTGTGGAGTGCTTAGAGTGTGTGGAGAAATTTTAAATGTTGAATTATGAATGTTTAATTCTTTTCAAAAGATATTTGTTATTTGCTATTTGTTATTTGATATTTGCTCTTAATTTTAATTTTTAATATTTAATTTTTTAAATTTTTCTTGGGTAAAAAGAAAGATAACTCTTACATACCCGATTGGGTACCGGAGAATCCTTCGGACGGGTTTGCTACAAAGGTAGTTCGGGGAGTTACGCCTGATTTAAAAAAATCGAGTGATAGCCAATCGCAAAAAAGAACTCATTTAAAAATAGATGATTATGTTGAAGGTGTTTTAAAAAACGACCGCACGATTCTTGCACGCACGATTACTTTAATAGAGAGCAACTCCCCTGCCCATTATGAAATATCACAGGAAGTATTGAAGAAACTTTTACCGCAATCGGGTAAATCAATTCGTATTGGTATAACAGGTTTCCCCGGAGCCGGAAAAAGTACGCTGATAGAAACGCTTGGACTAAATTTAATCAAGCAGGGACATAAAGTTGCAGTTCTTGCAATCGACCCCAGCAGTACGATTACAAAAGGAAGCATACTCGGCGATAAAACGAGAATGGAAAAGCTTTCGCGGGAAAAAAACTGTTTCATTCGCCCTTCGCCATCCGAAGGAACGCTCGGTGGAGTTGCAAGAAAAAGCCGCGAAACAATGCTGGTATGCGAAGCGGCAGGATTCGATGTAATCCTTATAGAGACAGTAGGTGTGGGGCAAAGCGAAGTAACAGTCCGCTCAATGGTGGATTTCTTTTTGCTTGTGATGATAGCGGGTGCAGGAGATGAACTGCAGGGAATTAAAAAAGGTGTAATCGAGCTTGCAGATGCACTTGTAATTAATAAAGCAGACGGAAATAACAAACCGCGGGCTTTGAGCACACAAGTAGAATTTTCGATGGCATTAAAATACATTTCACCTGCGACTAAACACTGGCAGACAAATGCATTTACCTGCTCGGCTTTGACGGGTGAAGGAATCGAGAATATTTGGAAAGTGGTATCGAAATATAAAGAGCATACTAAATTGACCGGCACATTTGAAAATAGAAGAAAAACACAGGCACTCGAATGGGTTTATAATTTAGTGGAAGAACAAATTAAAAAAAGTTTTTACGAAAATCACGATATACAGAATAACCTACCGAAAATAGAGAAAGAAGTTTTAGCAGGAAAGATTTTACCGACTGCGGCGGCGGAGGTACTGCTAAATTTTTATAAGAAGTAATCAGATTTACAACAAAAATTAATTTGTAAGTTTCTATTTTATTAATAGCATCTTTTTTGTTTCCGAATAAGTTCCTGCATTAATACAATAAAAATAAACACCGCTTGGATATTTCGAGGCGTTGAATGTCGCTTCATAAGTACCCGGTGTGAGTTTTTCATTAACAAGTGTTTCGACTTCCTTCCCGAGAATATTAAAAATTTTCAAATTTACAAATTGTACATTGGAAATTAAAAATTGAATATTGGTAGTAGGATTAAATGGATTCGGATAGTTTTGATATAAAAAAAACGTAGAAGGTAATTCATTTGATATATGATTTATATATGTTGAACCTCCATTTGTTGTTTTAAATATTTTTCCATCACCAACAGTCCAGCCTGTCAATGAATTAATAAAAAGAACAGAATGTAAATTTACATTCGATCCATTTGTCTGTTCAATCCAATTTAGACCACCATTTATTGTTTTCTTTATAAGACTATTTGATTTAGAGAATTTATAGCCAACTATATATCCTGTACTTTCATTTAAGAAAAAAACAGATGAATGCATATTATGCCAATCAGGAACTGTTAACGCAATCCAGTTATATCCTCCATTAGTTGTTTTAGAAATATATCCTATACCACTTACAGTATACCCCGTATTTTCATTCACAAAAAATAGATTATCGCATATAAAATCACCCCCGACATTTATTTTATTCCAATTCAATCCTCCATTAATTGTTTTATATATAAAAGAATTTTTTGTTGTAGTATCGAAACCAGTAATATATCCAACATTCGAATTAACAAAATGCTGATTATGTAAATTAAAATTGCCACCATTAACTGTAAGCTGTAAAAACCAATTTTGTCCACTATTTGTTGTTTTATATACGCTATGTCCTGTATGGACAATTGAACGTGCAAGTGTCCATCCTGTATTAATGTTAATAAATTGAATATCAATCAAACCCGAAATAACAGTTACACTAATTGAATCCCAAGATTGACCCTGATTAGTCGTTTTTAATACCATTCCAAATGTCTGGTCATATAAACCACAAACCCAACCAGTATAATCATTAATAAAACTAAGTCTTGCTTGATAAGAAGCAATATAAGGAATCGAACTTACGCTCCAATTATTTCCACTATTTGTAGTCTTTAAGAAATATTGTGTGCTATTTTGAGCTCCGACTATAAATCCAGTATTGATTGATGTAAATTGCATATCATACAAACTTATATTCGTATTATCATATTGAAGTATCCATTGTGAATAGCTATTTATTGCCGTAATCAATAAGCAAGATAAAATAAACTTTTTCATTTTGTAATATTAAAAAATTAATTATTTATAACCTTATTATATTAGAATAATGTAACAATTTGAAATATTTCCATTTAGTATAAATATATTAGTTCTAAAATTAAACATCAATATTAATATGTTTTCGAAGTAAGATAGGGAATGTGAATT
>JBAZEQ010000143.1:0-4758 GCA_041653855.1 Ignavibacteria bacterium
GGATTATGGAAATCCTACAGGTGGGATAATATTAAAATCTATTAATGGAGGTATCAGTTGGACTCCAACAACGCATCCTTCAGTTCCTTGGATGGAGTTTATTAATTTTGTTACTCCTGATACGGGCTGGGTTGTCGGCCAAAACGGTTTAATAATGAAAACGGTAGATGGCGGATTTCCGCCGCCTGCTACCCCTGCATTAATCTCACCTGTAAATAATGCTGTCTTGAACAGTGTCACTCCTACATTAGTTTGGAGTTCGTCGGCAAATGCAACGAATTATTCTTATATGGTATTAAGTGGTTCGACTCCCGTTGATTCAGGCACAATCACGTCTACAAGTCATATCGTTCCTGCAGGAAAACTTTTATACAATTCGTTATATCATTGGAGAGTAAAAGCTAGTAATTCTGCGGGTTCGAGTTTTTGGACAGCGGACTGGTATTTTAATACAGGGGCAGACGGCGTAAACGTAGTTAGTAAGACAATTCCGGACAAGTATAATTTATTCCAGAATTATCCTAATCCGTTCAATCCGACAACAAATATAAAATTTACAATACCAAGTGACGGTTTTGTAACTTTAAAAGTTTATGATATTCTTGGAAGTGAAGTTTCTACATTATGCAATTGCGAATTAAAAGCAGGTGCATATAATGCAGGATTTGACGGAAGCGATTTATCGAGTGGAGTTTATTTTTATAAGCTCATTTCGGGAGATAAAATCGATGTAAAGAAAATGATGCTGGCAAAATAATATATTAAGTCTTACGAATATTAATACCCCGTTATATTTATATAGCGGGGTATTTTTATTTATGTTTTATATATTTCCACCAAATATATTTTTTAAAATATTTAATAATTTTTGATTGATATATAATTAATGTTTTTGTAAATTTATGATGCTCTTCGTAAATAAATATTCTTTATTAAATTAAAATCAGCTATTATTAAAAAACTAATAAAGCAATATTTTAATACGGCGTATTACTAATATAGCAACTATTGTGCCAAATAATATTTTATTTGTGTTAGTCGAAATTGATTTTAAGTAAGTTATTTAGTAAATTATTCATAATAAATAGGAAAAGGGTAATTTTGAAATTGCTGGGGTAGTAGTTTCAAAATGTTATAAATAGTTTTTTATCTAATTTAATTAACGAATTAAAAAAAATAATCATAAGGGATTATTAATTATGAGAAAAATTTTTTACTCTACTATTATTCTGCTTGTTCTATTTATTACAAGCGGAGTGAATGCTCAACTGCAACCTCCAATCTTATCGACTCCGCCGGATAATGCAACTAATGTTTCGCTATTTCCGACATTTACCTGGTCATCTGTATCTGGTGCTACGAGTTATAGGATTCAAGTTGCCACAGGTCCGACAACTGTTATTGATGTCCCAAATATAACAACGACATCCTATACAGTTACTCAGGCAGTACTAACAGGATTAACTACATATTATTGGTCAATAAAAGCATATGGTCCGGCTGGTGAAAGTCCATGGGCAACTTATTTCCACTTTACGACTGCTCCCGCAATACCTCTTGCACCTCAATTGACAGCTCCACTTAATAATTCTGTTGACATTTCATTAACCGCTACATTAGACTGGGAAGAATCGAATGGTGCTTCAGAATACCGAGTTCAGGTTGCTACCTCACCGACATTTGGAGGAACAGTAGTGGTAGATGTTGGTGGTTTGACAAATACAGCATATGTTCTTCAATCGGGACAATTGCAAAATAATTTTACCTATTATTGGCACGTATATGCTAAAAACATTGGTGGTACAAGTCCTTGGTCAGATACATGGTCGTTTAAAACTGTTCCCGGAGTACCTTCTGCACCGTTATTAGTATCTCCTGTTAACGGAGCAACCGGTGTTACTCAGCCTGTTACTCTTAATTGGGGTGACGTAACCGGTGCGAATGGTTATCGTGTACAGGTTTCACAGAATGACCAGTTCACACAAATAGTTTTTGAAGATATATCATCGGTATCTCAAATTACGATTCCGACTGGAACCCTTTCAGGATTGCAAACGTATTACTGGAGAGCCAACGCTTCTAATATTGCAGGGTCAGGTCCCTGGTCTTCAATTTGGCACTTTGCAACTTCTGTTGCTCCGCCGGCACCACCATTATTATATACTCCAACAAATGGTCAAACGGGTGTAGCAATTTCAGGTGTTACTTTTGACTGGAGCACTGTTTCAGGGGCTCAGTCATATAGAATTCAGATTTCATTGGATTCGAATTTCGCATCGACATTTGTAAACCAGAGTACAGGTAGTTCATCTCAATATACGCTTAATTCTCCACCTTTTACTAATAATACAAAATATTACTGGAGAGTGAATGCTATGAATTCAGGAGGTACGGGTTTATGGTCGCAAGTATGGAACTTTAAGACAATTTTGTCAACGCTTCCTGCACCGAGTTTGGAATATCCTCCAAATAACTCACAAAATATTTCACTGACTCCTACTATGAACTGGTCTGATGTTGCAGGTGCTACAGGTTACAGATTACAAATATCTACAACGTCTTCTTTTAATTCATATGTATTGAATGTAAATACGACTCAATCACAATATACCGTTCCAAGCGGAATTTTACAGGGGTATACATTATATTATTGGAGAGTTGCTACGATTAATGAGGGAGGCACAGGAGTGAATTCAGCAATATGGAATTTCAGAACAGTACAAACTTTTAATTTAAACCTTAAAGTATATCTTGAAGGATTTTATAATGGCTCTATTCAGGTTCAGGATACAATTAAAGTTTTACTTGCTCAAAACGTATCGCCTTTTTCCGGAAGAGATACTTCGCTTGCGATATTAGGTACGAATGGACAAGTTGTAAATTTAATTAGTTATGCAAAAGCTACCAGTGGTAGTTATTATATTATAGTGAAACATAGAAATCACCTGGAAACCTGGAGTGCTAATGCGATGTATTTCTCGACAGGAAATACAGTATCTTATGATTTTACAAATGATGTGAGTAAAGCCTATGGTAATAATATGAAACAAGTTGGTTCAGTATGGGTATTGTATGGTGGTGATGCAAATAATGACGGATTTGTAAACTCTGCAGACTATGAAATGTACAAAACCCAATTTGGTATATGGGGTTATGTTCCTTGTGATTATAACGGAGACTGGTTTGTTGATGGATATGATTTACCGATTCAGAATAATTTCGGTAAGAGTGTAATGAAACCTACTCCAACATTTTAATTTTTAATTATCTTTAAAAAATGTTTAAATTAAAAGTATATGAAAAAAATAATTTCTTTAATAGTATTAATCTTTTTGATTGCAACTTCATTACCCGCACAAAAGGTTAATTTCACATTAAATAATGAGAGGATTGAAGTAGATAAATTTGTTATAGATGTATATGCAAACGTTTTAACCGGGCAAACGTGGAATGTCGGTCCAACAAATATCAGAATTAGATATTGGACTGAAAACCCACCGAACGGAATAACATTTATTCCGGAAAATCTTGTTACGAATGCAAACGTTAGTTTATCTAATAATGCGAATTATTATAATATGACTTCGACATCCATTTTGAGTGATACAGTAGTTAGTTTGAATATTCAGCTTCTTTTAACAGGGTCAGCATATTCACTAACAGCCGGTGCTCACTGGCTCGGAACTTTGAAATTTACTCAAGATAACTCGAATAGTTGTATTATGATGAAATTTATGGAAACTTCTGCGGTGTTTAACGGATTGTGGACACCTATGGATTATGGTTCCGGTTGGACTTTTACAAATCCACAGCCATGTTTGACCAATGCAATTACAAACAAGATTGAGGAAATTCCAAACGATTATAAATTGTTACAAAATTATCCGAATCCATTTAATCCAATGACTTCGATAAAATTTGGAATACCAAAATCGGGATTGGTTACTTTAAAAGTGTATGACATTCTCGGAAGACAGGTAACGGAACTTGTTAACCAATTTAAATCTTCCGGTACATATATAGTTGATTTTGATGCTTCAGCATTAACAAGCGGAATGTATTTCTATAAACTTGAAGTGAATGATTTTGTAGCGGTAAAGAAGATGGTACTTGTAAAATAAGGACAAATGTCCGTATAATAAATAGTAATTTTATATTATTCGCTTTTAATGTGTTTTGTTACAAAAATTTACAAACCTTTGCTAAATTTTACAAGTTTAGCAGAGGTTTTATTATTTATAAGGATTGATTAATAAATTGGTTTTATTTAATTTTAAATCTAAAAATTAAAAAAATATTATGCTCAACTCTAAAAATTTATTTATAGCTATAGCAGTCGCGTTGTTATTTGTTGCAAGTTATACATTTGCACAGAATAACAATGGAACTGAGAAATATTCTCAGGTGAGGATATATGCAACTTCAGATAATGATTTTGTAAAGATGGGTAATGCAGGTTTGTTTCTTGATGGAGGTATTCATAAAAAGGGATTGTATTTTGAAACGTGGCTGTCAGAAAGCGAAATCAGTATGCTTAAAAATTCAGGTGTCTCTTATCAAATTACAATTAACGATTGGATGGAGTATTATAACAGTATTCCAAATATGACTGCGATGGAAATTCAATCAGCTCTTAAGAAATCAAAAGATGAATTCGATGTATCTCATTCAATATATGGGACAATGGGAGGACATTTGAAAGTTGCTGAAATAAATGCAAAACTTGATTCTTTAAGATTGCAATATCCAACATTAGTA
>JBAZEQ010000143.1:4768-7132 GCA_041653855.1 Ignavibacteria bacterium
CCCGATGCACCGACAGGAAGACCGGAAATTTGGTTTAACGGTGTAACACATGCACGTGAACCTCTCGGTATGGAAAATGTTTTGTATTTTGTTTATTGGTTAGTGGAAAATTATAATATTGACCCGATAGCAACTTATATATTAAACAACAGGGAAATATATTGGACCCCTATTATTAATGTCGATGGATATTATTATAACGAAACAACGAATCCAAATGGCGGTGGAAACTGGCGAAAAAACAGGAAACCGCAAGGAACATCGACAGGTGTGGATTTAAACAGAAATTTCGGAACATGGAATTTCTGGAATTCAACAAATGGTGGCTCATCTACGTCTCAATCTTCAGATACATACAGAGGTCCTTATCCTTTTTCCGAACCCGAAACACAAGTCTTTAAAACCTTTTTTAATTCGAGAAATTTTAAAGTCGGCTTGGATTATCATACATTTGGAAATTATTTAATAAAACCTTATTCTTGGTGTGACCCGATACCAACTCCTGATGATGCTATCTTTAATGAATACGGAAATGATATTGTGGCTGTGAACCATTTTACATTTGGAACTCCTTACCAAACGGTAAATTATTTTGTACGAGGCGGTGATTTGGACTGGTGTTATAGCAACGATTCAACTGGACACACTGACCACAGATTTGTAATGACACCTGAAGTTGGTGTAATTGGTTTCTGGCCACCGCAGGCAAGTATATTACCGGAAGCACAAACCTGTTTTGAAATGAATAAATATTATTGTTTAATTGCAGGTGCTTATGCAGGATTAAAAACAGCTACATTTAGTAAACAGATTTATACTCAAAATGAAACCGGTAATATTAAAGTTGTCATTCGGAATAAAGGTTTACAAAATGCATCAAATGTTAAAATTCAATTTGTTCCATTAAGTCCATATGTAACGATTCCTGTGCAGGTATATAACAAAGCTTCATTATCATCGAGAACCTCGGACAGTACAACGTTTAATTTTACTGTGTCGGGGACCTGCCCGAATAATTACGGAATTCCTACGAGACTCAAAATAATGCAAAACGACACCGTTACTTTATATAATCAGCTTTATTATATTTTAGTCGGAAACGGAACTGCGGTATTGCGTGATAGTGCTGAAAATGGTTTTGGAAACTGGACTACAACAAATACATGGGCAGTAACATCGAGTCAATATCATTCTTCTTCAAATTCTTTTACAGATAGTCCTTCAGGAAATTACGGTAATAATGTGAACAATTCTATGACACTCAATTTTCCGTTGAATTTATCTACTATGCCTGTAGTTTATCTTTCTTACTGGCACAGGTATGCAACTGAAGCAGGGTATGATTTCTGTTATGTGGAAGTATCGAGCAATAACGGAACAAACTGGTCACAGGTTACATCTTATAACGGAAATATGACAACCTGGACATACCAAAATTTTGATATTACATCATATTGTAATAGTTCTACAAACGTAAGAATAAGATTCAGACTTACAAGTGATGCAGGTTCTGTAGCAGATGGTTGGTATGTAGATGATATTAAAATATTAGGTTATCAAAGCCCGATACTTGGAGTAGGGAGCAACGGAAACCTGACACCAAATAAATTCTCACTCGAGCAAAATTACCCGAATCCGTTTAACCCGACTACACAGATAAATTACTCTATTGCAAAAGAAGGATTGGTAAAAATTTCTATTTATGATATATTGGGTAGGGAAGTAAAAACTTTAGTAAATGAAGTAAAAACACCCGGATTCTATGCGGTTGATTTTAACGGTACAAATCTTTCGAGCGGAATGTATTTCTACAGGATGGAAAGTGGCAGTTTTATTGATACGAAAAAAATGACCCTGATAAAATAAATAACAAAGAATAATAAATATTTTTCCAACTATTTAACCCCTGCAGAATAATATATTTTGCAGGGGTTTACTTTTTAAAGAATTGATTACCATTTTGAATTTGATTATTTTTTTTAAAACTAAAATAAATAATATGTCAAATCCCAGCAAATTTTCTATAATTGCTTTTATTGTATTATGTTATTTCTTTAATATTTCCATAGCACAAGAAATGCGTAGAGAAGGAAATGAAAAATATTCTAAAGTAAGAATATTTACTACTTCGGATAATGATTTTAAAAAAATAGGGAATGCAGGATTATTCCTTGATGGTGGTATTTATAAAAAAGGATTATGTTTTGAGACGTGGATATCCGAAAGTGAGATGGAAATGTTAAAAAAATCAGGTGTCCCTTTCGAGATTACTATTGATGATTGGATAAAATATTATACCGAAATGCAAAGAATCAATTATATCTCGCCAAACGTAGCACTTACAGATGCATATACAATAAGTCA
>JBAZEQ010000144.1:0-7115 GCA_041653855.1 Ignavibacteria bacterium
CTGTTCTGTTTCCATCATAAATTTTACCAAGACCGCTTGTCGAACTAACAGAATTTCCGGAATTTCTTGTAAAAGTACTGCTTGAAACAGTGTTGATTGTCTGATTAACGGTTTGTACGAAAGTTCCGTAAGTTGAACCTTTATCAAAGGAATAATACGTTATTGGAACCTGTCCGAAAGAATTACTAAATGCAATAAAAATTATTGCAACCAAAGTTAAAATTTTTACTGTTTTCATTGTTGTTATATTTTTGTTTGTTTTTTTCATTTTTGTTGTTCTATATATAAACAAACAAATATTGTACCAAAAAAAGGTCTGAAAACAGCGTAAAAACGAAGATAAAATACCTTTAATGATAGTATATCTACTATCATTAAAGTAAGAATATTATAGAGTTTTATAAGGGGACAAATAGTTAGAAATGTGGGAGAAAATAGTGGAAATATTATTAATAATTATATTATTAAGCAAATAATATAATCATATAAATATAATTACAGATATTTTAATCTAAATAAAAAAAGCTTTACCTTTCCTTGACCAAAGGATTAGTAAAGCTTTCTGCTGACTAACGAAATACCCTTTATTTGATTACACTCATTTTCTTGGTTTGAACGTAATCGTTGCCATTGGCTTTTGCTATTAATCTATAAAAATATGTTCCACTTGATAGATTTTTTGAGTCCGCTGTTATTGTGTAATACCCGGCTTTTTGTTCCTGATTCACAAGTTTTGTAATTTCACGACCAAGAATATCAAAAACAGTAATATTTACTTTACTGTCTTGTGATAATTCATAATTGATTTTAGTTATTGGATTAAACGGATTCGGATAATTCTGTGAGAGATTGAATTTTGATGGTAAACCTATTTCAATTGTGTTTTTTAAGTTGAAATATTTATAGTTACCATTGTTATCTACCTGTTTTATTCTATAATTGTATTTTCCTGTAGATAATTTATTATCATTGAAAGAATATTGTGTTAATTCATTTGAATTTCCTTTACCTTTTACAAAACCAATTTCATTCCAATCTAAATTTATTTGTTTTCTTTCTATTTTAAAACCATTATTGTTTTGTTCGAAAGTAGTTGTCCATCTAAGCGATACATTATCTGATTTAATCTGTGAATTAAATTCTGACATCAAGACAGGAAGAGATTCATCGATTATTACAGTCGGTGGATTAATATACCTATCATGTATTTCGAATGTATTTGGATAGTTTTTAGGGTTAGCAAAAAGACCAATCTGGTTCGTTGATGATTTAATATCTAAAGAAACAAATTTTGTATTATCTAAAATTATAAAATTCAACCTTACAACTGTAGAATAATTGTTCCCAATATCAAAACCTTGCTGAGACACAGTACTATCAATATTTACATTTAGACCGGCAATCATAATCCTTAAAGAACGTTGCAAATCACTTTCATCGTTATCATTTATATATTTTTCGTAACCATTAATTCCGGAAAGATTTTGATTCCAGTATGATGCATTTTCAAATTTTATTACACTTGAATCATAAACAATATCTGCATTTAGAGAACCTAAAGTATTTGAAGCAGATAATGTGGTTCCTTTAATACTATAGTCAACTGAAAACAATCCGCCATTTATTCCGGAATTAGTATAAATGGATAATTTTTGATCAATTGATTCTTGAGAATAAGCATTTACAAAGTGTAGGATTAGAATCACTGTTAAAAACCAATATTTTATGTTTAATTTATCCATTCATCTATTATTAAAGCAAAGCTAATGCCAAAGATTTTCCTGTAAAACAAGCATAAAATAAGGTTATTTGGATTTTTGAGAGAAATTTATGAGAAAAAAGTCTCAATATAAGACCGTTTTATCGCAAACGAATCGTCTTAATAAATGGTTTATGGTATAATAGTATCATTGTGAGAAGTTATAAGTGAAATATAATACTTAGAATGAAAAAAATCCCGGTAAGTTGGATTTTACCGGGATTTTTTATTTTTAATAAAATTCTTTAGGGGAATAAATTACTTGAGAGTTTTTAAGAATTTTATTAATGTCGAGTTTGGAACGTTTGTTGTTGTCCTTTTTTTATTATTCGGTGCAAAGATATTAAAATCTGAACCGGTAGTATTTCCGTCTAAATTAAAATCTGTATATAGATAACCAATTTGAGCTGTTATACATTTGGTTTGATATTTTTGGTAATCATTGATATCAATTTTTCCATTATTATCAGCATCACCTGGATACATCCCGTATTTATCATTATTCAATAAAGCAGCGTCATTTCCGTAAAATTGCTCTTTACATTCTGAAAAGTCGTAAAGATAGGAATCTGAACTTAAATAAACCGGGTTCGAAGTCATTACACTGAGATGATTTCTGTGCCTGATAATAATATAATAATTCTCAGGTGGAATATTCATATTTAAAGTAATTATCGAATCTCCTGATAGACTCATAACCTTACCATCTCTTCTTAAAAATGCAGCTAAAGTGTCTATCGGTTTATTCATATTTTTAAAATCTCTAATTTCAATAATTATCCAATCAACAATATTTCTATGGTTTTGAAAGAATTTTGGTGTTACTAATTCACCCGGTTCTCTAATGTATATAAATGGTTCTCCATTACCACTTAGAGTATCCGGAGGTGTTAATGGTAAATAGTTTTTATAGTTTAAAACTGTACTCATCGTATCCGAATTATCACTTATGGCTCCCGCTAAAAACACTTTTAAATTTAAAGTAATAGCTTGTTGTTCCATAAAATCTTGCATATCAATAGAATTTGTTATGTTTTCATAGTTTCTTTCCTCAGGTAAAAAAATCTTATCATCTTTTACAGGAATGACTGTTCCAATCCATCCAGAATCAACAAATGCGTTATAATCTCCGTTTTCATCTGAATAAAGGCTGTTTGGAAATCCGGTTAGTTCTACACCGCTTATTGGTATTCCTGAATTTTCAAAACATTTGCCTGAAATATGAAAACCCCCTAAAAAGGAATTATTTAAATTAGATGAAACTTTACTAAAAGAATAACTATATGGTTCAAAATCCCAAATATTTCCTTTAGTTAGATTAATTTTACCGGACCATCCATAAAATACATTTACCGAAAACAGCCCGTTTAAATCCGAATAGGGTTCAGTTAGAAGTCCGGATATTTTAACATTACTTACAGGAATTTGTGCGATAGGGGATTTAATAAGTCCTGAAATACTAAAAGTTTTTTTAGCGGCAGTATAATTTGTAGTAGTAGTCTGTGTTATATTTGAGTAAGATGTAGATATATTGCTAAAATCATATCCAACTTTAGTAGGAGTTACGGTTCCGTTCCAGCCGGTTGTAACCTGTGTTTCATAATTTCCATAATAATCGGTTTTAATTGTAAGAGGAAATCCGCTCATACTTACGCCAATAACACCACTATTGGATTGTGAGGAAACAATTCTTCCTTTTATAGTAACATAATCACTGTTTACGACTGTTATCGGAGTTACGTCGAGACTTTTTGATGTGTTATTGTTTGAATTATTATCTCCTGAGATTATAATACCAATCCAGTAATTTCCTGCAGGTTTATTGATAGCGGGAAGGGAATTTGTTTGAACAATTATTTCGGAAGATTTAGAATTAAAATTTTTTTGATATGAATAGGTGGCAATTAATTCGTCCGATGTCGTTATTTGCTGGTCTGTTGATATATAAGCATTTACCGTTATATTTGCATCACTTTTATTTTCATAAGAGTAATTATGCAGTATAAAACTTAAATTTTCTATTGTACTTCCTGTTTTTACTATTTTTGGACTTACACTTATATTTAAAGGTATTAAATCAAATTGTGCAGGAGTATTAATATCGATTACTTTGTTTATAGCATCTAATTTATTTGCCGTTATCCTATTAAATTTTATTCCGAGATTTGTAATTATACCGTATACAATGTTATCATTATTTATGTTTGTATACGCGGGGCTACCACTCATACCGCCATATCCTACTCTTGTTGAAAAAAAATATTCAGTTCCAATGCTATTAAAAGAACCTTTCCAGTTGAATAAATATTCTCCACTAAAAGGTGTAACACTTGGATAACTCGGATTATAAAAGGTTCTGTTGAGAAAGTACGAATTGTCATTATTGTAACCAAATCCATTCCATCCTGATAAAGCTCCAATTGGTCTGTCGAGTTTTACAATAGCAATATCTGTCGAAGTTCCCGGACTATAATTTGAAAGCAGATAAAAATTTTCAGCAAATGCATATTTGAACGGGTAATCTGCACCTTCATAACCTGCAATAAAAGGAACAGTTTTGAAATAAGGATGAAATTCAATAGCATGTCCTGCAGTTAAGACGTGATAAGGGTCAATTAAGATTCCGGTAACGTCATTAAACTTTATAATTGTTCTCCATGGAGATGCATTTGGGTCATTAACTATATCGAGCGGAAAAAATGCTCTCGATGTATCGGTTGAAAAATTTTCAGGTAAAACACCCTTATTTCCGTTTACTATTTTGGAAGTTGCTGTGCTTGTATATGAAAAAGGTATTTCGATAATTTGCCCGGTCTGTAAGTTATACTGTCGCCATGTCTGGGAATATAAAATATTAAAACATGCGAAAATTAGTACAAATATGTAAATCCTTTTCATTTTTCCTTTTTATTAATTCTACTCTAAATATTAGCAAGTTCAATGCCAGAAAAAATGTGAATAAATTGTGAAAAAATGATGATATTTTGAAAAATTTGAGATAGTATTGAGAAAAGAATCTCATTGTGAGACTACAAAAAAGCCACTTAAAAAATCAACCTTAAGTGGCTTAACTCATTGTGAGACTTTTGTTTTGTCGGGATTATTTAATAATTACCATTTTCTTTGTGAATATATAGTCTTTATTCTGACTATTTGCAATCATTCTATAGAAATAAGTTCCCGAAGAGATATAATATGCATTTAAATCAATGGTATAAAATCCTGCCTGTTTTAATTCACCCGAAACGAGTGTTTTTGCTTCTCTTCCAAGAAAATCATATATAACTATTCTTACCCTGCTATCGAATGGCAAATCGATATCAATTTTTGTAGTCGGATTAAACGGATTCGGATAGTTTTGAGATAATTTAAATTTCTTAGGTAAAGATATTTCTACAGTTGAATTTAAACTGAAGTAATTGTAATTGCCATTAATATCTATTTGTTTTAATCTGTAATTATATTTACCGACATTTAATTTATTATCGTCAAATGTATAGGAATTTGGTCTTGAACTATTAATACTGTTTATAAATCCTATTTTTATAAATTCGGAATTTTGATTACTTGCAACCGACCTTTGAATTTCAAAACCTATATTGCATAGTTCTTTTTCCGTAATCCACGATAGCTTAACATTTCTGCCGGTTACATTTGATGTGAAAGATTTCATCTGAACAGGCAGGGGACTGGTATTATCCCCTAATGTAAATGTAGAGAATGTGTTTATACCTGTAACAGTAATATTTTTTAAAATTGTATTCGGTTCTGAGGGATACTGTTCCCATCCGGTTGAAACATTATATTTTGCAAGTCTGGTATCCGATTCATTTGTTATCGTGTATTGTCTTGCAAGGTTATAATAGTACACAATATCGTAAGTATAACCACTTCCACCTATAGCTGTAATAACAAGATTTTCGTTTGCATAATTACCGTACGGATTTGGTGGATTAACCTGTGGCTGGAATACCGCTATAATATTTGCAGGTAATGTACCCGTCCCGCTATGCCATGAAATTATTGCTAATGTAGAACCGGCAAATGTAATAGTTGAATTAGCACCATCAACCGGAGGTAAACCTGAAATAGTTAAATTTGGCGAAGCAACCACGGGTGTAAATTCATAAGCACCTAAATCCGCCGAACCTGTATTTAAAGCAGAACTTCTTGGATTTCCTGCAATATCGGTTGTAATAGTTTCAAGAGGATATGCACCACCGTTTATATTCCAGCAGTATGATGAATTTGTATTAATCATTAAATTGGTTGCTGAGATAAATCCCGGGTTAGCACTAATAGAAAAAGCATCCTGTGATGTAGCAGTTTTCCATGCTGATAAATTAACTGCTTCGGCGCCCGCAAACCTTCCAAGGACTGTCCCTGTCGTGTAATAATTATTATAGTTACAGTTGGTCAGCGTAGATGATGCAACAATATCAACCGTATATGTTTTCGGCGTAGTTCCGGTCATAGCATTATAGAAAACATTATTTCTTATATCGAGACTTGTTGAGGCAGAACTTACATATAAACATTTAGAATATAATCCAGTTGATGTATTTCTAAAAGCTCCGGTTAGACTGATTGAATTATTGTATATTTTGAATCCGCTCCCACCAACAATCCTTATTCCGCATAAATAATAATCGGACGTGCTTCCATAATTCTGTAAGTCATAAATAATATTGTTATCTAACTGGTTGTTTATACAACCCGACGAAGAAGAAAAATATATTCCCGTACAATAATAGTTACTTGTATTTGAGTGATTAAAACCGTGAATTTTATTTTTACTTACAGTAGCATTATAAACATAAGAACCGAGATAAATTCCATATTTACTTCCTTCGTTTATCATATTAAATATTTCATTGTTACAGATTACAGGTCCTGAAAGATATCCGCCATTAATACCGTAAAAAGTAATATAGTCAGTCGCAATATCCGAGCCAATTATATTACCTGAGATAACTAATCCATCTAGTTCTCCCGAAGAGTTTCCGTTTGGTCTGATTCCATAATATGCTTTTGATATGGAATTATTTATTATAGCAATATAATCATTATCAGCTCCGGATACGGTAGGAGATGTCCCTGCAATACTAATTCCATAACTTGTACTTGAATTATAATTGCATGATATATTACAATTCTTAATCGTATCATAAGTTGATCCTGCACCAGTACCAAGACTCGCAAGCCAGATTGCTGCTGTCGAAGACGCGACATTAGTATTTTTAATTGTAAGACTTTTATCCGTTCCGCCAGAATTCGAGCCGTCAATAGTAATATAATTGGCACCGTTTAATTTAATTACTGATGTTGAAGATGAACCTGAAATTGTTGAAGTTAT
>JBAZEQ010000145.1:0-1997 GCA_041653855.1 Ignavibacteria bacterium
TCATACTTTGCAATAATCATCTGTGCAATCCTATCGCCGAAATTAATTTCAAAAGGTATTTTTCCGTGATTTATTAAAAGTACTTTTACTTCACCGCGATAGTCTGCATCGATTGTTCCGGGTGAGTTAAGAACAGTAATACGATGTTTAAGTGCAAGTCCGCTTCGAGGTCTGATTTGAGCTTCGTATCCTTCGGGTAATTCGATTATCAAGTTTGTTGGAACAAGATAAGATTCCGAGGGGTGGATAACGATTATTTCTTTTGATGAAGAACACAAATCCATACCAGCAGAATGCTCAGTCATATAAACGGGAATGACCGCATCTTTATTGCTATCGAATTTTTTATAGTATATTTTCACGGGGTAAAAAAAGAAAGTCATCCCGATAAAACGGGATGACATAAAAATTTAGTTAGTTGCAATTAATAAAATAATAACCAGATAAACTAAAATACCAAGAATAGCCAAAATACCAATTATAGCCTGTATAATACCAAGCCACATACCAACCTGAGCCATACTTTTACCTGCCTGTGATGATTGTCTTGCATTAATAGCATTTAATTCTTTTTTTCCGATTATCCAAGCCGGAATTGCGGCAAAGATTCCACATAAAACCCAAGAAGCAATACCGAGTACTAAAGCCCAAATGGCAGCTGAACTTGCTTTATCGGACGGATTATAATTTGCTCCTCCATAACTCGGAGGTGGTGGCGGAGGCGGTGGGGCATAACCTGTCGGAGGAGGCGGAGGTGGTGGTGGTTGAAATCCCCCTGCATTACCATCCTGACTGTACAGTATATTATTATTCATAGATTATAAATTTAGTTTATAAATTCGATTTCAATATATTATTAAAATATTAATTTAAATAGTAAAAAATAAGTTCATAACATTTTCAAAGACAATAGATTCCAAATACTCATATTCAACGTTTTTAATCTCAGACAGTTTTTTCATAGTATTTTTTATATATGAGGGTTCATTTTTTTTTCCTCTAAACGGTTCAGGTGAAAGATAAGGAGAATCCGTTTCAGACAGCATTTTTTCGACCGGAGTATTTAGAATGATATTCAAGTCTTTATATTTTTTAAATGTAATATTACCGCAGAAAGAGACATAAAAATTTTCGAGCTTTAGAATATTTTCAAGGTCATTTTCATTTCCGCTGAAACAATGAAATTGTCCTTTCAGAGATTTATCATATTTTTCAGAAATTATTTCAACAGCTTCTTTGGTTGAGTTTCTTGTATGAATTATTACAGGTAATTTTTTATCTTTAGCAAGTTCAATCTGCTCTTTAAAAAATACGTATTGTTTCTCTTTATACGAGATATCCCAATAAAAATCCAGACCGATTTCACCGATAGCAATTATCTTTGGATGCAGAATAAACTCTTCAAGCAGTTTAATATCTTCAGTATTAGTTTCATTGATATCACAAGGATGAAAACCAACTGCTCCGTATATCATTTCATATTTATCACAAAGTGAAATTATTTTTTCCGAAGAGGGAATATCAACAGCGGGAACTATTATTCTTGAAATGCCTGATACAATAGCTCTTTCCAAAATCCCATCCATTTGCATCATTATGTCATCATAAAAAAGATGAGCGTGTGTATCAATAATCATTTATTAAAGCCTTTAACAATTTTGAAAATATATTATATGCTTTGGCACCTGCCTCAATCACTTCGGAATGGTCTATAACCATATCAGGTGAGTCATCGAGTAAATTTGTTATACAGGAAATTGGAATAGTTTTAATCCCGAGTTTATTTGCATAAAGTATTTCCGGAATTGTAGACATACCAACAGCATCGAAGTTAAATTTTTTCCATATACCTATTTCGGATTTGGTTTCATATACAGGACCCGATAAAGAGCAGTAAACACCGGTTTGCAAATTTATCTTATTTTTTTGAGCAGTTTTTTTGACCCAATCAATCAGTTCAGCATCATATAAATTGATATGCTTTTTGAAAGAAATAT
>JBAZEQ010000145.1:2007-4971 GCA_041653855.1 Ignavibacteria bacterium
AATATTTTTGAACATTAAATTAATGTGTGAGGTTATTAGCATCAAATCAGATACTTTAAAATTCAGATTAACTCCTCCTGCTGCATTAGTTATGATTAATAAATCGAGACCGAGTTCTTTTGCATTATTTACATTAAAATAAATTTTATTCATTAGTTGAGTCTCGTAAAAATGATTTCGCCCCTGGAATACCACAATTTCGACATTATCTACATAACCTTTAATAATTCTTTTATGATGTATTCCAATCCTATCTTCATAGAGAAGACATTTATTGGTAAGTTCAGCGGAAAATTTATCGAGACCGGAACCCAATACAATACCAATTTTTTTCATATTTTTGAAAATAATCAAATTTTTACGAATTATCTAAACATAAATTTAATCTAAAATTGCAGTGTATATTTGCAGAAACTTTTGTATTTTTATAAACTTTAAAATAAAAATATTTATATGAAAAAAATAGTATTTCTCGTTTGCATAATTTCATTATTAGCAATAGAATCAAAAAGTCAGAATTTTATTTTTCGCAGGGTCAGCCCGGCAATTGTAACTGGTGATACATCAACTTTGGTAGTGGTAAAAGCTATATTAACAAATAATGCTTCAACAACTCAAAGTTTTATTCTTGAAAGAGTATATAAAAATTTCCCGACAGGCTGGGTGCAAAATGTTTGTAATTATCAAAATTGTTTTGGTGAATCAGAAATTATTCCCCCGGACGGAGGACCAGGTTATACGTTAGGTGCAGGTCAATCCGATACGGTATTATCTTTCGATTTTTACGGGACTACGATTGGAACAGGACAAGCTGTATGGAGAGCTTATGTAAGAGGAACTCCGTCAGTATATATTCAGGATACTTTTACCGTTCATTTGGGACCGGTTGGCATTACACCAATATCTTCGGTTGTTAAAGATTATGAATTAAAGCAAAATTATCCAAACCCGTTTAATCCTTCGACATCAATTGAATTCTCTTTACAGAAAAATTCAGATGTGAATCTTGTAGTTTATGATATGCAGGGAAAAGAAGTAGCCAGATTGCTCAATAATACAAAACTGGCTCAGGGAAGTTATAAATATGATTTCAATTCAGGAGAGTTTAATTTGAGTTCCGGAGTATATTTTTATAAGCTGGTAACCGGTGATTTTGTTTCAACAAGGAAGATGTTACTAATTAAATAGTATCATGCCTGTAACTAAGTTAAAGGATTTAACTCTATTAGAGAGAACATATATTCCCCAGATATTTAAAGGACTTGCTCTCACACTAAAGCAGGTATTTACAGAAAAGTTTACACGGCAATACCCGGAAGTTAAATGGTCTTCTCCTGATTCATTCAGGGGAAGACCGGTTTTAGTTTTAGAAGAAAACGGAAAAGAAAGGTGTGTTGCGTGCGGATTATGCTCGAGAGTATGTCCAGCACTTGCAATCGAGGTACAGGCTTCCGAAACAGAAGATGAAAAAGAAAGATATCCCATAAAATTCGAAATTAATATGATTAGATGCATTTACTGCGGATTTTGTGAAGAAGTATGTCCGGAAGAAGCTATAATAATGAGCGATGAATTTGAGCTAGTATTTACATCCCAGGAAGATGCAATTTTTGGAAAAGATAAATTACTAATCCCGAAGAAAAAGCTCGAGAAAAGATTGATATTTTTGAAAGAAAACAGGTAATATTGAAAAAAATAATTATCATATTATCCTTTTTAGTATTATACAATAATATATTTTCATATCAGGACAGCACATCTGCTATTTCCGAATTTTCTGCAAGATTAAAAAAGGGAAATATTTATTTACGATGGTTAATAAAAAGTTTACCTCAAATTTCGAAAATAAGAATTGAGGTTAAGTCTTCCGAAGAAAGCATCTACCAGTTGATTGACGAAATAAACATCGAAAATTATACAAAAAAAATAAAACAGGATTCTTTAGATTATCTGCAATACAATTATACATATAAACCATTAAAAAACGGAGTATACTTTTTTAAAATAAATTTAATAGATAAAAATTATATTATAGAGTATTCAGATGCAATAAAAATCGGTGTTTCTGACGTTATAGAATTCAAATTATATCAGAATTCACCAAATCCTTTCAATCCATCAACATATATCAGTTACGAGCTATATTCAGCAATGAAGATAGTATTAAAAATATATTCGCTCGATGGAAAAGAAATAGAAACCTTAGTGGATGAGTTTCAGAATCCGGGTTCATATAGAATTGAGTTTAGTGCAATGAAATATGCGGAACTTTCAAGCGGAATCTATTTTTATAAACTTCAGACAGATCATTCTTCAGATATAAAGAAAATGATTTTCACAAAGTAATAGTTTAATTAATTTAGATTGAAGATATTTTTTGATTTAAGTATCTTATTTTTTATGATATTATGGTAGAATTACAGTCAACATTATTCGAAATTATTTTTACTAATATTTTTCAGTGCAATCTTTGTGGCTATGGAATTTTCAATGATTCGTGTAAGAAATTCTGAACTTGAATCCCTAATTAAGGAAGGAAATAAAAAAGCCAAAAAGGTCAAAGAGATAAAAGAGCATATAGATTGGTATATTTCAGCGGCACAACTCGGAATTACGGTTGTTAGTTTAATATTAGGATGGTTAATGGAAGGTGTAATCACAGAAAAAATAGTTTCTCCGATTTTTAAATATTTTAATATCACTTTTCCGCATATAAGGGACTTATCACTGGTTATAGGTATTTTATTTGCAACATATCTTGCCGTTACTTTTGGTGAGTTAATACCCAAATCAATAGCCATTAAATATCCAATAAATGTTTCAATTTGGCTTGCATTACCTTTGATATTATTTAATAAAATTTTTAAACCTTTAATCTGGTCTTTTAATGTAAGCGCAAATGGATTTTTAAGACTAATAGGGATAGAGCCGGTAACAAAAGATGTAATAACGCATTCGGAGGAA
>JBAZEQ010000145.1:4981-7098 GCA_041653855.1 Ignavibacteria bacterium
TTAATATCGGAAGGAAGAAAAACGGGAGTAATAGACTCGACGGAGCATCAATTAATAGAAAAGATATTTGATTTTAACGACAAGACAGCAAAAGATATTATGATTCCGAGAAACAGGATTATTGCAATAGATATAGATGATAACAGGGAAAAAATTATTAATACAATTATAGATGAAGGATATTCGAGAATACCGGTATATAAAGAAGCAATAGACAATATAATAGGGCTAATATATTCAAAGGACTTAATCAGTGCCGCTGAGCACAAAGGGCTGATATTGCTTCAGGATATTTTAAGACCGGCAACATTTATTCCAGAAACAAAGCATATAGGTGAGATATTAAAAGAGTATCAGAAGAAACATGTTCATCTTGGAATTGTTGTAAATGAACACGGTGGAGTCGAGGGACTTGTAACACTTGAAGATATTATTGAAGAAATAGTCGGAGAAATAGAAGATGAATATGATGTTGAAACAAGGAATATTGCAAAGGATAAACTTGGAATTTACTTAGTTAACCCGGAAATAGCGATTGAAGAATTTAACAAAAAGTTTTCTTCAGATATTCCCGAAAATCCAGATGAATATTTAACACTAAGTGGATTTCTACAAATGGTAACCGGACATATACCGGATATATATGAAAGGATAGATTATAAGGATTTGATTTTCACAATTATGAAAAAATCCGGAAACACTTTATTACAGGTAAAAATACAAAGGATGGTAATATGATTTTAGATTTTTTAGAAAGAAAGATTTTTACATTTTTTGAAGATGTCGAAAATTATTCGATATTACTTTATAATGTCATCAAAAGTCTTCCACGAGTTTTTAAAGACAGGAAATTAATATTCGAACAAATGATTCATGTTGGAGTAAATTCATTTGTTTTAGTATCGATTATAGGATTATTTACAGGAGCAGTTTCTGCGTGGCAGGTTGCATACCAGATAAAAGGAATTATGCCACTTAGTTATTTAGGTTCTGCAACACCAAAGGCAATTATAATCGAGTTAGGTCCTGTTCTTGCCGCTATAGTTCTTGCAGGCAGGGTAGGTGCATCTATATCGGCAGAACTCGGGACGATGAAAGTAACGGAACAAATAGATGCACTCGAATCGATGGCGATTAATCCCGCGAGATACCTTGCGATGCCAAGAACAGTAGCAACAACTCTTATGATGCCGGTACTTGTTATTTATGCCAGTTCTGTTGCAATATTCGGATGTTATTTAGTTTCTACGTTATTTCTCGATGTATCCGGAGAAGTTTTTATGAATGGATTCAGAAAATCTTTAGAGTATAAAGATATTTATTCGGGAGCAATAAAAGCATTATTTTTTGGTTTTTCTATTTCAACGATAGGTTGTTTTGTAGGTTTCCATACGGAAGGGGGAGCGCAGGGTGTGGGGTTTTCGACAATTAAGTCTTTTGTTATTTGTGCGGCAACCATACTTATACTCGATGCGTTGCTTTGGAATTTCCTGATAGGATAATAATTAAAAGCTTTGCAAGCGGAAAGAGCGGAGGAAGAAGATTTTCAAAGATGTTATTTTAATACAAAAGCAAACGAGATATTTATGTATATTTAAGTTAAGTTTAAATTTGATTAAATTAACAAAAATTGATTCCCGATAAAAGCATTCGTGAATGACAAAGTGTTTGGGCAATTGGCACAGTTGGTTAGCGCGCTTCCTTCACACGGAAGAGGTCACTGGTTCGAATCCAGTATTGCCCACTGAAAATTGATGAATCTTCTATTTAAAAATATCCTGATAGTATCACCGGGTGATAAAATAAATGTACGAACCGATTTATTAATCATCGATGGTATTATTAGTAAAATCCAGAATGAAATTTCAATAGAAGGAATTGGAAATGTTGAAACCATAGATGGAAATTCGCTGACCTGTGTTCCGGGATTTTTCGATATTCACGTACATTTCAGGGAGCCGGGGCAAACCGAAAAGGAAGATTTGTTAAGCGGTAGTAACTCTGCAATGAATGGGGGATTTACAGGTGTGCTTTGTATGCCGAATACAAAACCTCCCTTAGATTCTAAAAAATTAATAGAATCTTTAAAGAATAAATCCGAAGATTATCTTACAGAT